>NZ_DASWWZ010000616.1:0-11825 GCF_036405755.1 Schlesneria sp. | reverse complement strand
GCAGCCTGCGGGAGACTATCGCTGCGATCAGATGAGCAGCAATCATACGGGTGGGGCACAGGCCCTGCTGTGTGATGGTTCGGTCCGATTCATCTCGGAAAACATCGGTAACTCGGTGCGACTGGCTCTCGCAACACGCGGTAAGAGCGACCCCTTGGGTGAATTCTAAGCCGGGCCGCTGTTCCGTCGAGTTTCCGTAGTCGATTGATCCCACGAGGTGAATGGCACCTCGTGGGAACTCTCATTCTACGGCTGCGCTCGACCACCGTGTTTTTTGAGTCCAGAAGTCGAATATGTCGAAGCCCAGACGACAGGCCCACGTGCCAGATGCGGGTTTAATTTCCTGCCCGGCTCGTGTGATCCTGATGATCATCACTGCGCTCGTCAGTGGTTGTGAGAAGTCTCCGAAGTCGGCTGCTCCCGTTGAAGTGACGTCGACGCCAGCGCTCCCGGTTCGGGTACGCGTTTCGCAGAATCTTCCTTTGGATCGCCTTCGCAGGATCGAGTCCGTCAGTAGTGACCTCGGCCGGATCCGCTTTGCTTCGGTGGCAGCGTCCACAGGACTCGAGTTTACCTATTCAAACGGAAACGAAGGCCGCCGCCTGATGTCCGAGGGGACAGGCGGTGGCTGCGGGTGGCTTGATTTTGATCGTGACGGCAACTGGGATCTGTATCTGGGACAAGGGGGTGTCGCAGATGCTGACACAACCGACGACCAACCCTCTGACGTGCTTTATCGGAACGTCGACGGACGTTTTGTTGATGTCTCGCTGACAGCGGGGATCCTGGAGAAGCGGTACGGGCAGGGGGTTGCAATCGGAGACCTGGACAACGACGGCTTCGATGACGTTTTCGTGACGAACATCGGAGGAAACGTCATGTGGCATAACCAGGGTGACGGTTCTTTCCGTGTCCTGTCTGACTGGAGCGAGGTGGAGTGGCAGGGATGGAGTACGACCGCCGCCTGGGCTGATCTGGACCTGGATGGGGATCTGGATTTGTACGTGTGCAACTACTGCGACTTTTCCCCTCGAAATCCGGTCATCTGTCGAAACGCTGGAGGGAAGCCGGTTCAGTGTCAGCCAAATCAGGTTGACCCTGTCGCGGACCACTATTTCGAGAACCTCGGTGATGGGCGGTTCCGGGAATGTGCTCAGGACCGGGGACTGGCAGGACCGGGAAACCGTGCACTCGGCGTTGTCGTCGCCGATTTCACTGGGGATGAGCGTCCAGAGTTGATCGTCGCAAATGATGCCACAGCAAACTTTCTGTTTGTAGAGCAGCAACCGGGAAAGTATGTCGATCTCGCCTCTCGCTTCGGCTGTGCGCTCGATGCAAATGGGCGTGCTCAGGCGAATATGGGAATCGCCATCGGTGACTACGATCGTAACGGGCTGCTGGATATCTACATCACGCACTTTGAAGGGGAGTGGAATACGCTGTATGCCAACGACGGAGAGAGCGGATTTCATGATGCCAGCGCGGAAACGAATGGAATTGAAGTGACACTGCCGTGGGTCGGGTTCGGAGTTGTCTGGCAGGACTTCGACCTCGACGGGGATGACGAGCTTTTCATCGCGAATGGTCACATCGATGACTTGGGGCGGGCGAGAGTCGTGGCCATGCCACCTCAACTGTTGACATTCGATGGTCAACACTGGAATGACGTCAGTGCCGACTCGGGTGAATACTTCGGACAGCTTCAAGTGGGACGGGCAGCAGCCGAAGCCGACTTTGACGGGGATGGAGACATGGATATCGCTGTCATTCATCAGAATACCCCCATGGAACTGCTGGAAAATCAGTCCCGATCTGGCCATTGGCTCGCTGTGGAGTTTACGGGGCGCAAAGTCAATCGCCGTGGGATTGGGGCCCGAGTCACCTTGAAGCAGAATGGGAAGACGCTGGTTCAGGAACTTGCAGGGGGTGTCGGCTACTGTTCCAGTCGGCAACCTCGCCTCGTCTTCGGGCTGGGAGAGTCAACTTCCCCCTGCGACTTATTGATTCGCTGGCCGGGAGGAATGCTGCAGGAACTTCGCGTGGACAACGTCGACCAGCTTGTCACCATCATTGAACCCCAAGCGGGCGGAAGCACCTTGACTGCGGGGAGCACGTCCGAGTGAGCCTTCCTGAATCTCTCAAACAACGGATTCTTACCCTGGTTTGCACCGGGGCCGCTTTCCTTGCCGGATGTCGCGCTGACGTCGCGGAACTGGTCCAGGGTAAGGGGCCTTCTGAATCGAAAGATGACGTACCACCGGCCCTGGCGACATCGGAACGAAAGTCGGTTTTCGCCGAGTTTGCCAGTACGAAATCAGTGTCAGAGAGTTCTGCACATCTGGCGGACTCGTCACGGCCGGCGATTCGATTCATCGACCGGGCTGAGTCGTTAGGAGTCAACTTCGTCTACCAGAACGGTGCTCGCGGCGAACAATTGATGATGGAGGCAACTGGGGGAGGTGTGGGCTGGCTCGACTATGATCGCGATGGCTGGCCGGACTTGTTTTTCGGGCAGGGGGGCGAGCCATGGCGACCCGCTGGACCTGATCAACCCCGAGACGAACTGTTTCGCAATCGAGATGGCACTGACTTTGAGAATGTCACCACGAACGCCGGGATCGATGATCGAGCCTACGGTCAAGGTGTCTGCGTGGGTGACTATGACAACGATGGCTTCGCCGATTTGTTTATTACAAATTTTGGCGAGAGTCGGTTATTCCATAACAGGGGCGACGGAACGTTTCACGAGGTGACACGTGAATCTCAAATCCATGAAACACTCTGGAGTACTTCTGCCGCGTGGAGCGACATTGATCGGGATGGCGACCTCGACTTATATGTCTGCCGGTACTGTCAATACGATGTCAACAATCCTCGTCCGTGTATGGACAAGGAAGGCCGTCCCTCGATCTGTCATCCTCAGCAAGTCGATCCAGAGCCCGATGAATTCTACCTGAACCTGGGCGACGGAACGTTCCGTGCTGCCGCTCAGGAACTGGGGCTTTACGGAGAAAATAATCGTGCGTTGGGAGTCCTGATCGCCGATTTAAACAATGACCGCTGGCCCGAAATTTTCGTCGCCAATGATACGAGTTCCAATTTTCAGTTTGTGGGTACGGAAGGCAATGACTTCGTCAATCTGGCGACGGTGCTTGGCTGTGCCTTGAGTTCAGAAGGAGTTCCCCAGGCGAATATGGGAATCGCCTGTGCGGATTATGATCGAAATGGCTACCTCGATCTTTACGTGACCCACTTTTCCGCAGAATGGAATACGCTGTACGCGAACGACGGTCCAGCGGGTTTCTCAGACCGTACAGCACTCGTCGGCCTGGTGGCCCCCACGATGCCCATGCTCGGCTTTGGAACGACGATGCACGATTTCAATGGTGACGGTTGGCTGGAAGTCTTCGTCGCCAATGGCCATATCAATGACCGCCGAACGGAAGGTTCGGGATATGCTCAGCCTCTTCAGTTGTTTTCCTTTAACGGTCGCTCGTGGGACGACGTGGGGAAGACGGCCGGGCCCATATTCCAGAAGTCGCTCGTCGGACGTGGCGTTGCAGTCGGTGACTATGACCGTGACGGGAAGATTGATGTTGTTTGTGTCACTCATAACACCCCTTCGCTGATCCTGCACAATGAATCCGAGGGGGCGCGAGTTCTTCAGATCGACTGCATCGGCCGAATCAGTAATCGCCAGGCGTTCGGCACGCGCGCGACGATCCATGCGGGTGGCCAGCAGTATATCGCCGAAATATTCGGGGGCGGAAGCTACTGTTCGTCGCAGGAGTTGACGATCACATTCGGCCTCGATCCCTCCATAGCGAGTGTTGATGTTGAGTTGGTGTGGCCCAGCGGGATCACTCAGGCATTACACAACGTCGCTACGCCACAGCGAATCACGGTACTCGAACCACTCGACAGCGATTCCGGTTCATCCATCAGGACTTTCGAAAATCGTGCCCCCTGACGCAACACCCATTCGGGACTCTCGACCGCGTTTCGCGCAGCATGCGAAGAAATTTGCCCGCGCTGTGCTATTGCTGGCGGGGATTGGTGCAGGACTTTGGGGGGGCGTGACCTGGATGCATTTTTCTCAGGTCGAAGCTGCGCGAAGTGCCTGTCAGAAATGGGAGTCTGAGCGGAACTGGTCTAAGTTGCTTGTCGCGGCGCACGAGTGGCGGCGGCTGGAACCAACTCGTCGAGATGCCATGCAAGCCGGTGCCACTGCCAGTCGCGAACTGCGTCAACCCAATTCGGTTTTCGAGTTTTTGAAGGATCACCCTGCTGAGACGAAGGGAGATGCCCCCTGGTTAAGTATGCTTGCCAGTGCACAGATGGGGCCGCTGAAAGATCCTCTCACAGGCTTGAGCACTCTGCAGAAAGTGTTGACGCTGGACCCAAAAGAAACAGAAGTTCGGCGTCGGATCATTTTCTTCCATGCCGTCATGGTGCAACCCGTTGAACTGCTCGCGGTGGTCCGTGATTCAGCGGAAAACGAGGCGGATCTACCGGAATTTTATGCTTATGCCTTTCTGGCGGATGGGCTGAAACTCAGCAATGCGCTGGAGCGGATCAAGCGTTGGATGCGCGGAGATCGGGACGAGCCGATGATGGTTGCCTACGCACTGAATTCGGCACGAAACCTGGATGGTGGTGTTCCTCCGATGGATGAAGCAGAAGCAACAAAGCTGCGGCACTCGCAGGCACTTCGGGCAAGCTACCTGCAACAGCTTCGGGAGATGTTTCCAGAGAATCACCACGTGCTGGCGTACGATCTTGGGCAGGCCGTGAGTAACGGCCAGACAGTCATGTGTGCCGAACTGTTGTCGCGCGCAACTGCGGTGGCGGATGGTGACTACCGCTTCTGGCGAGCTCGAGGCTGGCTTTTCCTGAAAGCCGGTGACTTCGTCGAAGCACAGCGGGCGTTTGACGAGGCCTTGAAGTTGCATCCGATTGACTGGCGAACACGCTATTATCTGGCTGACCTGAACAGACGAAATCGTCGGCTCGATGTCGCTGACCAGGAGTATCAACTTGCTGCGGAAGGGAAGGAGTTGGAGTCAGCATTCCTGGCTGCTTCCGACGTACAACATATACCGCATGAACTGTTCGACCGGCTGCGTGTGTTTGCGGGGAAGTGTGGGGACGAACTTGTGGCACAGCGATTGGAGGTTTTGTTGAGCACATCGAAGACAGGTCGTGCGTCCCCAAGCGTCGTTCCCAATCGTCGTCGTCAGGCCGCTTCGCAACAACTTCAGACACTCAAGCGGGAATTTCCCTGAAACCAATGTGTGTTTGCACCAGAGGGACAGAACATTTTCCCACTCTTGCCGTAAATGAATCTCATGTCCTCGCAGCAATCAACCGCCAATTCACCTCGAAAAAGCCAACGACATCGCTGGCTGTGGCTTGCTGGTATCCTGCCTCTTATTGCACTGGGGGTCTGGGGTGTCTGGGAGTGGTCGATTCACCGCTTTGCCGAGTCCTGTCGTGTGGCACAGGAGGAACATCGCTGGAATGACCTGGAAGGAATCTCGCGTCGCTGGAGCTGGTATGATCCATCGTCGGCGGAACCGTGGATCTACCTGGCAGATGCCGTCCAGCATCAGGAACGATACGTTGAAGCGGCCGAGTATCTGGCGCGTGTGCCGCAGCACAGCCCGGAGTACCTGCCGGCTCAACTGGGACGAGCAAAGATTCTGTTCGGACCCGCCAATCGCCCGTTCGATGGTGAGGATGCTTGTCGCGAGATCCTGTCTCACGAACCGTTGGTGGGTGGTGCCCACGAACTGCTGATCCAGTTCTACGCGGTCACGCTACAGCGTACGAAGTTACGGGAGCAAGTGAAATCGGCGATTCAGGTGGAGCGTGAACCCCGGGATGCATTCGTTTATTACTTTCTCATTGACACACTCAGGCTGGGTGAAGGGGTGTCGCTGAACGGACTTTGGTTGAACTCATATCCCGACGACGAGATCCTTTCGGTCGCGCAAATGCTGCACGGGGACGACGCCGCGCACAGTTATGTGGCGTCGCCAGAAAGCGTTGCCGACGACATGCTGAGCTCTGTCGGGACACCGGTTCAGCGGACAACGGAATCGAATGCGGTCGCGGATGCTGGTACTTCGACGCTGACAATTAAGGAACATGCCGCCCGCCAGTTGCTGGACCGCTTTCCCCACAATGCGAACCTGCTGGCTTATCTGGCTGACCAGGAACTTGCCAAGGGGAATGTCGATCAGGTGATTAAGCTCCTGGCGCAGACTCAACCCGATACAGAAGCGGACCCGCGATTCTGGCGATTCAAAGGATGGGTCCACTTTACGCGGAAAGAGTATCCAGAGGCTGAAAGTGCATATCGGAAAGCCCTTTCGATTCATCCACTCGATTGGCTGACGATGCACCGTCTCGCTGAAATTCTGCGAATTCGAGGACTGACGGACGAGGTCACGCGACTCGAAAAGCTGGTCGACCGTGCTCATGAACTTCGCCCCCGCATTCGCGAGTTGCGAAACGTCCGCGATTCGCCGGTGCCTCTTCTTAAGGAAATCGGTCGTTTTGCTCGTGACGCAGGGGACTCGCTAATTGCCGACGCACTGACAAAACGACTCGGGTCTCTTGAGTAGTCTGCTGCGACCCACTTGTACGAGTCTCATCGGATCATCTGCATTACTTCAGAAATCGGGAGATGGCCGTCAAGATTTTGCGGTGCCTTTCCGCTTTGTCTTGGTTCCCGAGTTGCTCGTACGCGACCGAGAGGCGGCGACGCAACTCCATCTGGGTGGGCTCACATTGCAGCGATTCTTCCGCCAGTTCCAAGCCCCGTTCCAGGTCCCCTTGATGCCATGCGGCTTCGGCCCGCAGTTTGTAATAAAGGCCCTTCCTTTTATCTTTTTGCAGGAGGATCTCAACTTCGCGGTCGACCTCGTTCCATGCGGAGCGAGCGGAAAGAGCCCCCGTGTGAAGTTCCCGCGCGTCGACTCGACCGGGTGCGAGTTCTAAAGCCCGCGTAGCGAATTTCTCGACATCGGACCACTTCCCTAGACGACTCTGAAACCAGGCCAGGCTTTCCCAGATCTCTGGATCTTCGGGCAGCATGTCTGTCAGCTCTTGCAGTGTCGCAATCGCTCGTTCAAGTTCTGCCGGTTTTCGCACCTGTTTTCGATCTGTCCGCACTGACATGGCCTCGGCCCGACGAATCTCCCATTCCGGGACGCCGGACATCAGAACTTCAGCGAGACGATCAGGCGACTCTTGATCGGGCTTTTCCTGGGGGCGTCTCAAGATGCGATGATCTGTAAATGCGGTATGGGGGATGTCTGATGCATCAAACTGAGGCATATGACAGCCGACGCAGCTTTTGCCAATTCGCTCGGCGACCGCTTCTGAACATTGCGGCTGGTTCTCGGAGTGACACGCGGCACATTTCTGGTCGAACGCAGTCGAAGGATTGCCACTGGGAAGTGCATGTGGATTATGACAGGAGATGCACCCCATCTTGCCATGACTTTTTTGATAGCAGGTGCTCGTCAGCATCTGTTCGGATTGTGAGACAGCAGTACGTTCTCCGGGAGGACTCGATAATATGACGTAAATATCACTCAATCGATCACCGGGACGGAAGTCGGAAGCACGTCGTCCGTAGCGCAGAGAAGTTCTTGCTGCGTGAAAGTGACATTGGTGGCAGACCGCATCACGTCGCTCGGGGTCGAGATCGCCGGGATTGACGATTCGATCCTCTCCCTTGAAGTTGTCAGGTTGCTGATGGTGTGCGACATGAGATGCGCCGGGGCCATGGCACCGTTCACAACTGATGGCATGCTCCACAATCGGCGCCTCTCGGTTCCATGAGTCAGGCGACGCCTCGATGTTCATCTGTCCGATGTGACAGGCGAGACACCGTTCTGTCAGCAGCCGATCAAATCGCTGGTGCATTCCGGGTAAGTAACCCGGTGACAGATCCCAGCGACTTTTGGCTGTGTACCAACTGATGGGCGACATAAAGTAACGGTCACCTCGGCGATAGGCATACGAGCGGCCATGCCGACCAGATCCGATTGCGAGTTCCATCGCCACTGCGAAATCATAGAGGGTTTCTTCGTCACGATCGATCAGTTCTTCATGATGGACGATGCCTGTCGCGTCCTTTTCAACACGATACTGTTTGTCATCGGCCGTGATAAACTTCGCGGTTTCACCATAGGCCTCGATTTCGGGAACGGTCGAAAGACTTCCGCTGGACCTTCCCATCGGATGTTGCGCGAACTGATCCGCGATCTCGCGGTGACACGTCGCGCAGGTCGCAGACCCGGCATAGTCCAATTCACGCGGAGAGGGCTTGGGGATGGACGGGGGTGAGGTCGTCCGTTCAGGGACCTGTGCAGGACCACGGGAACTGGGCGAACCACAGCCAGCGAAAAGAGTCACGGCAACCGCAATCCAAGGCCAGTCGAAGAGGCAGACACTAATTCCTGCCCGGCTCCACCCGCAGGCAGTCGGGAAAACGCTTGAGTTCCCCTTTGTCAGGTGGGTGAAAACCAATCGCCAAAGACCGACTGTTCTCACGTGGTCAAACCGTGGTCCATTGTGCATGAAGATCGGTCTCAAAGCGAATTGCAAGAAGAGAGTCAAAATGGACACATGCGATGTATTACGTGAAAAGCCTCAATCGACGGAGATCCCATCTGACCAAAGTGACTGACGCGTTTCAAAAGTTAGGGTTGGTTGACGTCGATGTTTACATTTGCGATCTGTAATCCACGTTACGTCAGAGAGATTGCGGTTGGGAAGAAATACTCCGTCGTTATCCGGACGCCGAAATCTGATTCCCCGCCAGATGCAGCATCTCAAGGATTTCTGCCCGGAGATTCATAAACTCTGGGTCCGTTCGTCTGCGAGGACGGGGGAACGGGACCGGGATGACTGATTCCAGACGACCGGGGCGGGGCGTCATGATCGCGATGCGATCGCAGAGGTAGATTGCTTCATCAATGTCATGGGTGACTAAAACCATCGTCGTGCCGCTCTTCTCCCACACGCGCAGGATTTCGTCCTGCATCCGAATGCGAGTGAATTGATCCAGAGCGCCGAGAGGTTCATCAAGTAATAGGAAATCCGGATGACTGATGAGTGCGCGGGCCAGAGCAACGCGTTGGGCCATTCCGCCCGAGATCTGTGATGGATAACAGTCCGCAAACTCAGTCAGGCCCATGAGCTCCATGTAGTCTGCAGCAGCCGTCGGATGTTTCTTGCGTCCACCGCAGGCGATGAGGCCAGCTTCAATATTTCGGCGAACTGTCAGCCAGGGAAACAAGCAGTGACTTTGAAAAATCAAACCTCGTTGGGCACTCGGACCAGTGACTCGCTCGGAACCCACCCAGACCCCGCCGGACGTCGCCTGGTCGAGACCGGCGATCAGGCGAAGCACGGTTGACTTGCCACAACCGCTGGGGCCAAGAAGCGCGACGATCTCACCCGGATTCACCGTAAGGTTCATATCGCTGATGGCCTGGACCGAGCCGAATGTGCGACGGAGTTGCCGGATCTCGAGTGTCTCACCTGTTCTTTCCGACGCGAGTCGAGACGGAATCGTTACCATTTGACAACCCCCTTCTGCCATCGCAGGAAGTGGTCGCGGGCCATGAACAGAAGTGTCATAAGGCTTGAGAAAAAGATCGCCATAATCAGCAGTGAAGCGTAGACCTTACCGTATTCCGCGTATCCTTTCTGCCACTGGATATACCAGCCGAGCCCGGCTTTGACACCTACTGTTTCCGCCACGATCAAGGTAAGGAATGAGGCACCCAAGCCCTGAAACAATCCCAGAAAAATGTTGGGCAACGCAGCCGGAATCGCCACGTTGAAAATCAAATAAAGGCGGCTCGCACCCATCGTTCGAGCGACATCCAGGTACGAAAGCGGAACATGAGAAATTCCTGCGGCAGTCAGCATGGTCATTGGAAACCAGACTGCAAATGCGATCAAAGCCGCACCGCTGAAGAATGACAACGATGCCGGGAAGAGTGTCATCACGAGAGGGACCAGAGCCGTCGCGGGTACCGGTCCGATGGTCTTGAGAACGGGCGTGAGCCAGTACCTCGCAATCGAGAACCACCCGATAAGAACGCCTGTTACTAAGCCGGCAGTGACGCCGGCCAGATAGCCGCATGCGAGCAGTCGCAGCGAGTGCCAGGTGCTCTCCAGCAGGATCTTGCGATCTTCGATGAGTGACCCGAGTACCTCATCCGGGCTGGGAAAAAAAGGGTGTGGCAGAGAACGCCATTTGGCCGTCAGCAAATCACAGCAGCCCAGAATGGCTACTGCACCTGCAACAAGAGGAGCGTAGTAACGGACACGCGGTCGAAGGGGGGGGAAGCCGAACTGAAGAAGCCACGCGATCGAAGACCCGAAAAGGATGACTATCAGCAGGAGGGGGTAAGGGTGCTGCCACTGTGGGAGGTTTGCCATCCATGCAATCGATGGCGATGCCTGATTGGGGAGTACAAGATGCAATATCAACGCAACAACCGACGCCACGACCGGTGATGCGCCAGGCATGTTCAATCCGTTACGATTGATGCTCGTATCTTGAGACCATTTGCCGGTCGCTGTCTCATCACCCTCTCGTGACGTGGCCGGCAAGGGGCTTACTTCGGGAGCTTCTGTTGTCATTGTCTCACTATTCTGTCATTGTCTCACTATTCGATGCAGCAGCGGCAGCAACACAGGCAGTCTTTGTTCAATTCAAAGAGTGCCACAAAACCTTCCGGAGACAATTTCGGAGCCCTTCCGCCATCGGCGATCTTCTCGACCTCCAATTGATTAATCCACTCGTCAGTAACCCCCTCCAGGTCCAGCCATGCCCGCTTCGTCAGCTCATCAACGTTGGTTGACTCTTTCAGCAGGCCTGCCCGCTTCATCTCACTGGCGGCGTTCTCGATACTCTGCCGGCAACTTGAGACGCCGGGCATGTACTTCAGTTGGGAAATAGCCTGGGCATTGATCTCTGTTGATGCGGCGATGTAATTCTTTTCGACTGCGAGCGTGGCGGCAGCGATGGTGTTTTCTTCAACCCAGCGCGACGCTTTCAGGAACGCTCGAGTCACCTTTGCTGCTGCGGCAGGGTTCGCGCGGGCCAGTTTCCCGCTGACGACGGCAGCACAGCAGTACTCCTCGCTGTAGGGTGCATCGGTCGCCTGGTCGGCAATCGTTCGCACGATCCCTTTGCCGACCAGAATCGTTCCGATCGGGTCGGAAGTACAGACGGCATCGACAAGTCCTTTTTCGACGGCCAGTCCTAATTCTGCCGGGGGATAAGGAATCCACTGGACGTCGTCACTTTCAGGACGGGGATCGATTCCGTGAGCTGCCAGAACACGACATGAGAAAAGGTAAGGGGGACTGCCAATGTGGGTCGCGACGCCAATCTTCTTGCCCTTGAGCTCGGCGGGTGACTTGATGTCCGAGTTCGCGGACACTTGCAGCCGCAGGCAGCCCGTATGGATGCCGCCCGTGATCTTCATATCAACACCCTGCTCGATCGGCTTCAGCAGGTACATGATCAGTGTGTGATTTGCATCGAAACTTCCCGTCCCCAAACCTTCGCGCAGGCCGTCCCAGTCGGTCTTCACCAGTTCTACATCCAGACCTTCTTCGGTGTAGAATCCTTTTTCCTGGGCCACGAACATGGGAGCTTCGCAGGTCAGCCCCAGATAGGCAACTTTCAGTTTTGTCCGTCCATCGGCCGTCGTGGGGGAAGATTCACCACTGCATCCAATCGTACCGGCCAACAGGCCGACTGCTCCAAGCAATGGTAAGACGCG
>NZ_DASWWZ010000615.1:0-4131 GCF_036405755.1 Schlesneria sp. | reverse complement strand
CTGCTCAACATGCCATGTCCATCGACTGGTTCCATCGTCTCGGCCTCGTCTTCCTGACCAAAAGGCACGCCGATTTACAACCATCTTAGAAACCGCCGGATACGATGAGTACGTCCGGTGGTGTGGGAGGACGGAGGGGGTGACCCCTCCTCCTACCCGATTATGCGTATTGTTCATTTGGAAAGAGGTAACTGATCGTTTGATGATGTGATCCTGCGGTTTCCAGATGCGCCTCATTCTTGAATGCAGTCTTCTTTAATGCACTGTTGAGGGTGGTCGCTTCAATGTCGATGGAAAGGCGGATCAAATCACTGGAGCAAGAAGCTGAACGAAACCAGAATTCCGTTCGTCGACTTAGAGAAGAACGCGCGGCGGTACGCAAACGGCTGGTACTTGTTGATTGGTTTGCTAACTTCGCTCGCGTCTCAACGTTCGTTCGAGAATTGACGGATTCAACGATTGTCTGGCGACCAGGCGTTGTCATCGTGGGAACGACGCTGATCGGCGGAATCCAATACGCTCTGACCAGGTCGCTGCTTTGGGGAGCGATTGCGTCAATTCTGGCAGCCCTATTTCTGATTGTGCTGCTCTACATTCCGCCCGACGAACAACTGGAAAGTTATCTGAGCCAGTTGGAACTTGAACTGGAATCTCACGTTGAGACTCTTCAGTTGAGTGGCGAGCGACTTGTTGAACTGGAGCAGGATTCTCGACGCCTCTCCCAGGAGTTGCATTCAGCGAGATTGAGCCATCAACAGGCCCAAGTGATGGCTTCTTCGCACTATCGTCGAACCTTGCTTCTCAATGAGGATTGGAGGGCCATGCGATCTGTTCAACTGGAAGACTTCCTCGCGCGCGTGTTTACAGAGCTTGGCTACGCAGTGGAACCAACCAAAACGACCGGAGACCAGGGGGTGGACCTCGTCATTTCTCGCAGCGGGAAACGAATCGCAGTTCAAGTGAAAGGCTATGAGGGAAGTGTCTCGAACGCCGCCGTTCAGGAAGCCCACGCTGGCATGTCGCACTATCAGTGCCACTTCAGTTGTGCAATCACCAACAGTACGTTCACCCGGGGCGCCAGGGATCTCGCCAGAAGCGTTCGCTGTTCGTTGATCGACGGGGAAATGATGCCGAGTTTAATACTTGGCAAACTGGATCTTCCCCTGGAGGGAGAACTGGTAGAAATGGTTTCCTGACACAGAACGGAAACCAAGCGAAAAAGCCTTGCCCGCAGCGTTTGCGAGCAAGGCTTTTCAAGTGGAGCGGAGGGGAGTCGAACCCCCGACCTCTGCATTGCGAACGCAGCGCTCTCCCAACTGAGCTACCGCCCCCACTGACGGCACTGTATGCCGTCGGCGAGGAATGTAGCACAAACGATTTGGACTGCAAAAGCCATTCAGCAGATTCTTGTGGAAACTGGCGACTCGTGGTGAGGTGACGATGGTCATCCGGCGGGAATCGCCGTGGCGACGGCAGACCAGATGTCGAGTGACGCGGCGCAGTTGGTGGTCTTGTAGATGGGGCAGGGACAGACTGTGTGGATTTCCTGCAGTGGAGAGGATGAAAGCCGCCGTGAAGCGTGGCGGCAAGGTTGCTCGCATTTGCAATCGCGAGTATCGTTCTGTTTTACTCGTTTCAACAGCGGGACTTTCGGACAATTGTGACCGGCATCAGGCCGCCGCGTGCGGGTTTGGTGTCCGGGTTACGTTGATTGCCAAAGCCTTCCGCGCGGAAACAACCGGCAAAATAGAGTCAGAAAGTTCAGGAACATGAGTGTGACGGAACGAGTTGTGATCATCGGATCCGGACCAGCCGGATGGTCAGCGGCAATCTACGCGGCGCGAGCGAATCTCGAACCGCTTGTTTTTGAAGGCGCGATCACGGACGAAAACCGGATCCGCGGGACATTGCCGCTGGGCCAGCTTTCCATGACGACCGAAGTCGAAAACTATCCCGGGTTCCCTGCGGGCGACCTGAGTCCTTATCTCAAGTCATCGCTTCCCGAAGCGAATGTCCCCTTCCGCGATCCTCACATGACCGGGGTCACCGGTCCTGAACTGATGGAACTGATGCGGCAGCAGGCGAAGAACTTCGGCACGCGGATCGTCACTGATGACGTCGTGTCAGTCGATCTTTCCAAGCGTCCCTTCACGTTGAAGACCCTGGAAGGCCAGGAATATACCGCTCATTCGCTGATCATCGCGACAGGAGCCCGCGCGAACTACCTGGGTCTCCCTTCGGAAGATCTCTACAAGAACCGCGGCGTTTCGGCCTGTGCCGTCTGCGACGGGGCCTTGCCACGCTTCCGCAACAAGTCGCTGGTCGTGGTCGGGGGGGGTGACAGCGCCATGGAAGAAGCCACCTATCTGACCAAATTCGCTTCGACGGTGTACCTCGTTCACCGCCGGGGAGAGTTCCGTGCCAGCAAGATTATGGCTCAACGCGTTCTCGAGAACCCTAAGATTACGGTGAAATGGTTCACCACCGTCGAAGAGGTGCTGGGAGACGAGAAGAAGGGTGTGACGGGCGTTCGTCTCAAAAACCTGCAAACCTCGGAGACAGAAGTTCTGGAGGCAGGGGGGATGTTCTGTGCCATCGGACATACTCCCAACACCGACTTCCTCGCGAAGCAGGTAAAAACCGACGACAAAGGTTACATCGTGTATTCGCTCCCCTTCCGCACGAACACCAGCGTGGAGGGCGTCTTTGCTGCTGGCGACGTTGCCGACAGTTACTACCGTCAGGCGATTACGTCGGCGGGCACGGGATGTATGGCGGCACTCGACGCAGAACGATTCCTTGCGACGCAAGGGGTTCACTAGAGTCGGTTCTCCGGTGCTCACAAGTGGTGGCGGAGGAGGGAAGACTCCATGCCCGATCCGCAGAGAGTTGCATGTCACGAGTCACGTCGGCCGACGCCGAGCTGTGTTGTCCACGGCGGCCGGACAGCCGGCTCAGTGACCGGACTCAATGCTGCTCTCTCTGCTGCCTCGATTTCAGGCCGCTGTGGGTGATCGTTTACAGGTAAGGTTAAGGCCGCGTTCGCGAAAACGTTAATGGAAAGTGATTGCTCATGTTGACAGAAGCAGGTTGTCGGGCACGTCGCGCTCAGCTTTGGAAAAGCGTTCCCTCCGCCGTGGAGTGGCTGTTGATTGCTGATCCGCGTCATGTGCTGTATCTGACCAACTTCTGGATTCATCCTAATACCTTTTCGTCAGGCGAGCGTTGCTGGTTACTGCTGGAACGCGAAGGAAAGGCGACACTGCTCGGTGACAACTTCTCATTGCGGAGTCGCGCTGCGGATCCTTTCATTGACGACGAAGTGATGGTGCAGTGGTACGACCATCAGCATTCGGTCATCAACCGTGACCACGCTTTGCTGAAGGCCGCCGAACAGATCGCCGATCGTCTTTACGGCCGCAACGGAGTGGTCGAGGCAGAGTGGCTCGCCGTCGGTGCTTTCGAACTGCTGGGGCTCGACCATGAGCAGCATTCGGTCAAACGAGAAGCGAAGGATCTCCACAAACCGGGCGCCGTGGATTTGGGAACAACACTCCGTGCTTTACGACGTCAGAAGCATCCCGACGAAATCGCTGTACTGAAGGAGTGTATGCGCGCCGGGGAAGCGGGGATGAAGCGATTGCGAGAGATTGTCCGGCCTGGGATTTCTGAGTTCGAAATCTTCTGCGAGGTTCAGAAAGCCGCAACCGAAGCGGCGGGACGTCCTGCCACAATTTACGGTGACTTCCGCGCAGCGTCCGCGTCACAGCCCAAGGTTGGCGGCTTGCCGACGAATCACAAGCTGGAAAATGGTGAAATGTTCACTCTGGACTACTCGGTGGTTCTGGAGGGGTATCGATCCGACTTCACGAACTGCCTGACAGTCGGTAAGCCCAACGCCGAGCAGCAGCGACTGTTTGATCTGGTTTCTGCCGCGCAGCGGAACGGTGAGACGGTCTTGAAGGCAGGGACACGAGCGAGTGCTGTCTTCAACGCGGTCAATCAGCCAATTCTCGAGGCAGGTCTTGCGGACAAGTTCGCTCACCATGCCGGGCACGGGATTGGACTTGCCCATCCGGAAGCACCGATTCTGGTTCCTCAGGGGGATGATGTACTGGTGGCAGGCGATGT
>NZ_DASWWZ010000614.1:0-5509 GCF_036405755.1 Schlesneria sp. | reverse complement strand
TTTCGGAGGACGTTTCCTCCCAATCCAACGATGCCCAGCGCCGCCAGAACGAAAGCGCTGGGTTCTGGGACTGGGGACTGCAAGGTGGTACTGAATGTATGATTGTCGCTTTCGAATTCAGATGCCCCTGGGGCATTTGTGAATACAATTGAGTCAAACATATCGGCCGCAGTTTCCGAGTAGAAGTTGACAAACACATAGGGCTGGCTGGGGTTTTGTCCCTGGAAGGCCGCGTTTGGGTTACCGAAGTAGGCAGGCCCGAACAGGGCTTCAATGGTCGCCTCATCAAAGGCACCGACCGAAACGCCGTTGTTGAAAAACTCGATTGAATTCGCGACGTCACCAGCCGAAAGCCAGAATCCAAAGTAAGCTTGGGCATCTTGAAGTGTTGCAGTCACCGAGTTACCCGTTTGGATGCTGAGGTACCTGCCAGTCCCTCCCGCTCCACCATACTCACTGGCTTCTCGGACGAACTGATTCCCGACATACGATACCGATGAGGTGGGCGTCAGATCAAAATTCTGAGTGAAGTGATAACCGGGATTTGCTGAATTGAAGTCGACCAACGTTGTGTTTGTCGCTGAGGATGTTTGCACTCCTGGACCTTCTACCGTCATTAGAATTCCGGCTTCGGCCATTCGGGAGGAAAGAGCAAGCAAAGCAACTGCAGCGAAACGAGAAAACCGCACCATCGAGAGAGTCACCTTAAATTCGGGGGGAACTTTATCAGGCCCGCCGCCGAAAACTCTCGCATGTTGGAGAAGGTGGGGATACGGCGAAAACGACAGTTGTCACGGTTTCGCAGCAAATACGTATTGTTTCGTACTCAGATTACAGACGTACCAGAAAAAACTTACAAAGCCGTCATGTTGATCCACTTTCGACCGTCGGACTGAATGGTTAACAAGCTAACCCAACGGACGCTTGTGCAACTTACCTTACGGCGTTCTGCACCAGCCGTAGACGTCCCGTATTTCAGTGCGGATCGACGGCACATTTTCGATCCCAGGCGACGCGGCGGTGGTAATTGAAGAGCTACCGACTGAGCGTGCCTGGTGAGGGGCCACGAAAGCGACTGGAAGACCACCGACCTGTCGGTGCACCTTAGTGACTTCATTTTTTTTAAACGTTGGCCTGTCTCTCGACGAGTCCCGGGTAACGTGGTCCAACTCACTGCGGGAGACATGACACGCGCCGCGGCCCTTTGCATTGGCCGCTGCTGATGTTAACCCTGTTGGGCTACGTTGTCTTAACGCAGCTGGTCAAGACGTGGCTGCTACGAATAAAGTGGATCTAACTGAGTATTCAAGGAACAATCGGCATGTACGTTCAACACAGAGAACGACACCGTACGGATCGGATTGGCTGGCTGCGCGCTGCAGTGTTGGGCGCGAACGACGGGATCGTATCCACGGCAAGTCTGGTCGTCGGCGTGGCTGCAGCACATTCTACAGCGAGTGACGTTCTGGTTGCGGGTGTGGCGGGCCTGGTGGCGGGAGCCATGTCGATGGCGGCCGGAGAATATGTTTCCGTCAGTTCGCAGTCGGATACTGAAAAGGCCGACTTGGATCGCGAGCGAAAAGAGCTGGCAACGGAGGATGAATCGGAACGGAACGAACTGGCTGCGGTCTATACGAGCCGAGGAGTCGAACCGGCACTGGCCCGACAAGTGGCCGATCAACTGATGGCCCACGATGCCCTCGCAACCCATGCTCGAGACGAACTGGGCATTTCGGACCTGACGACCGCCAGGCCCATCCAGGCGGCCTTGGCCTCGGCTGGAACATTCGCCGTCGGTGCGGCGATGCCGCTCGTCACCACCCTCGTCACGCCACGGACGGTATTGATCCCTGTCGTTATCGCCACATCGATCCTGTTTCTCGCGCTACTGGGCGGCTTCGGTGCCCATGCGGGAGGAGCCCCAGTCATGAAAGCCGCTTTCCGCGTCACATTCTGGGGGGTGCTGGCGATGGCACTGACCGCCGGAGTGGGTACGTTGTTCGGAGCAGTGGTGTAACCCGGCTCGGAACACTTCAAGACAACATCTGTGCAATTCGGAACACTGTCTGCCGCTAGTCGAAGTCATCAAGACGCCTGCATCACCAGCATGCACCGATTGCGAGCATTCCGGGCCAGATTTATTAGAATACCCCGTGAAACACCTCAAGCGGTTCAAGGGCAGGGCGGAGTAAGGACTCTACGCCTGACCGCGAGCCATAACGCTGCAACTGTTGATAAACCATGAGGGATCGACGAAGGCAAAATGGAACGAAGGACCGAACTTGTCGAACCCTCCGGCCTTTCCGAGGCCGAAGTCGCCGTGCGAGTGCAGCAGCACGGCTACAACGAGCTGCCGTCATCAAAGGGCCGCAGCATTTTTGCGACCGCCTGGGATGTCGTCCGCGAGCCAATGTTCCTGCTGCTGTTGGCGTGCGGCACCATCTATCTTCTCTTGGGCGATGTGCAGGAAGCCGTAATGCTTCTCGGCTTCGTGTTCGTGGTACTCGGCATCACGCTGTACCAGGAACGAAAAACGGAGCGGGCACTCGAAGCCCTGCGTGATCTCTCCAGTCCTCGTGCGCTGGTGATCCGAGGTGGCGAGCGAAAACGGGTTGCGGGCCGAGATGTCGTTCCTGATGACCTCGTGGTACTTGCCGAAGGGGATCGAGTTCCGGCAGATGCCGTTGTGCTTTCGTGTAACAACCTCTCTTCCGACGAGTCGTTACTCACCGGCGAATCCGTGCCAGTCAGAAAGGTCGCCTGGGATGGCGTGCGTGAGATGACTCGGCCAGGAGGCGAAGACTTGCCGTTTGTCTTCTCGGGAACGTTAATTGTTCAGGGGCAGGGCATCGCCCAGGTGCGGACCACGGGTATCCACACCGAGATGGGCAACATTGGCAAGGCCCTGCAAACGGTGCAGACCGAAGGAACCCGGCTGCAACAGGAAGTGGGGCGGCTGGTACGACGGGTGGCGGCATTTGGATTGGCCCTCTGCCTGATCGTAATCGTTCTTTACGGCATTTCTCGTGGTAACTGGCTCCAGGGGTTTCTGGCAGGGATCACCTTGGCGATGGCGATGTTGCCGGAAGAATTCCCCGTCGTCCTGACCATCTTCCTCGCCCTGGGTGCGTGGCGGTTGTCAAAGATGAACGTTCTGGCTCGTCGCGTGCCGGTGATCGAAACTCTCGGATCGGCCACCGTACTCTGCGTTGATAAGACGGGCACGCTCACCGCCAATCGCATGTCAGTCCGCAAATTGGCTGTGGACGGGGCTGTTCTGGATGTCGAGCAACAAACGAGTCAGGCGTTGCCTGAAGAGTTTCACGAGATCGTGGAGTTCGGCATCCTGGCGAGTCAGCGTGATCCATTCGACCCGATGGAAAAGGCGTTCCACGACCTCGGTAACGCCCGTCTCGCCGAAACCGAACATCTGCATGCGGACTGGACTCTGGAACGAGGATACTCGTTGTCGCCCGAACTGTTGGCGATGTCCCATGTCTGGAAGTCGCCAGCCGGCCAGGATTACGTCCTGGCGACGAAAGGTGCGCCGGAAGCCATCGCGGACCTTTGCCATCTGAATGCCGACCGAACGAAGATCATTGCGGAACAGGTTGCAGCGATGGCCCTGGACGGACTTCGCGTGCTGGGAGTCGCCAAGGGTGTCTACGGTCAACAGGTTTTGCCCGGCGAGCAGCACGACTTCACGTTCGAGTTCCTGGGCCTCGTGGGTCTGGCAGACCCGGTGCGTCCTACCGTCCCCGCCGCCGTTGAGGAGTGCTGCACGGCAGGAATTCGTGTCGTCATGATTACTGGCGACCACCCGACCACGGCTAAGAGTATCGCTCGCAAGGCCGGGATCAAGCCTGTGGATGAGATCATCACCGGCCCCGAACTTGATGCGTTGGAAGAAGCGGAACTGCGACGGCGGGTGCAAACCGTCAACGTCTTTGCCCGCATGGTACCGGAACAAAAGCTGCGGCTGGTGAATGCGCTCAAGGCCAATGGCGAGGTCGTCGCCATGACGGGTGACGGAGTGAACGATGCACCAGCCCTGAAAGCCGCCCACATCGGCATTGCGATGGGCGGGCGTGGGACCGACGTGGCCCGTGAAGCCGCTTCACTGGTCCTGCTCACGGATGACTTCGCATCCATCGTACAGTCAGTTCGCATGGGGCGGCGGATATTCGACCACCTGCAAAAAGCGATGACCTACATCGTGGCGGTCCATGTGCCGATTGCCGGGATGTCGCTCATCCCGGTCATGTTCGGTTGGCCGCTGGCCCTACTGCCGGTGCATATTCTGTTTCTGGAACTGGTGATCGACCCTGCCTGCTCCATCGTCTTTGAAGGCGAACCGGAGGAGGCCGACATCATGAAACGCCCGCCACGCAATCCCAACGATGCTCTCTTCGGCAGACGACTGCTCGGCCTCGGGCTTCTCCAGGGGGCAAGCGTCCTGATGATTGTGCTGGCGGTCTATCTGTCGGCCCTGTTGGGTTGGCATGACGCTCTGGACGCCACAGCCCTGAGTTTCACGACCCTTGTCGTCGCGAACCTTGGCCTGATCTTCGCCAACCGCTCGTGGACCCGAACCATCTGGTCCACGCTGCGATCTCCGAATCCGGCGTTGTGGTGGGTATTCGGCGGGACGCTGTTCTTTCTGGCACTTGTACTGTACGTCCCGTTCCTGCGAGACCTCTTTCACTTCTCCCTGCTCCATCCCTCCGATCTTGCGATCTGTCTGGGTGGCGGGGTTCTCAGCGTTCTCTGGTTCGAGGGGCTGAAAACCTTCAATCAGAAATGGTTCGCTCAGGGAGCGGGCCCCGCGTCGCATGACGAGGCATAACATCTTCCTGCAACCTGTACCCACGATCTGTGGGAGACAATCATCAGTCAAAACCGGCAAGCCGTTACCTCCGTCGGCCTGATCCTGCAGCGAGTTGGCAGGGGATGTCAAAGAAGACCCACGGAACTCGTGAGCGTTTCTTACTCAATGTCCCGGCAAAGTGAACTCAACACCGTATCGCGGCGCGGTGGAGATTCGCTTTTCGATTCCATCTTTCGTCGGCGGTAGCACAGTCGTTGCGCCTTCGGTTGGTTTCCTCTCGTTCCTCAACGGCTGCGACGTTCCCTTTGCGAGAAGAACCGACCAGAGTGGATCGAGACTGGTACGTCACCATCCTCGCCATGACTTCGAGGACAACCAGAGGCCATGGTTCGAATCCCGCCCACAGTTGCAGCGCGACGCCAACTGTCCCATTCCTCTCCAACAGAGTTCAAACGGTTGCGGCATACGAATCCCGTCGCCAACGACCTGAGGAGGTCCCGGCGGCGAGTCGAACGGCAAGCTTGGAGTTACGCGTCGTTCTCCACCAGGACATCGATCGTCCCCATCTTGACCGCTGCCTCCAGTGCTGCATGGTCTTTTTCATTTTGGTCAGCGTAAGCCAAAGCGAACTCACCGACGGCCTGGTCAAAGTCATCCGATTTGCCGAGATAGCCACTCATC
>NZ_DASWWZ010000613.1:0-3690 GCF_036405755.1 Schlesneria sp. | reverse complement strand
GGCATCGTGAGCCCCAGTTCCAGCAGCTCGGGATCCCAGGCGCGAACTCCGCTCATCGCGATGAAGCCGATTCGCATGAAATGCCCCTTAGAGACGGGAATTGTTCGAAACGAGCAGCGATTGCGTCAGGTTGGACCGGTCAGATGATGCGCTGACGAATCGGGACCAGCCGAAAGATGGCAGGATACCATCGACAGCGTGGGGATCGGCAGTCTCACCGACAGTCTGACCCACAGGGGAGGGACGCAATCCTGCTCTGGGCCAGGCCACAGTCTCTACCCGTCGGATGGGTATTCACCCGATGCGACCCCCGTCGGGGCGATCGATGCTTACCGGATTATTAGACGCAGAGAAGGTGGTTCTGACGAGTGCCAGCCTGTTTTTGGTTGCAATCTCTTGAGCACGACGGCCTAATGGCGGCCAGCGTAACGTTCGTCAAATCGCGAATTCACTCGAGCGGGTTGCAATCATGGGTTCCGATGTTTCTTTCCAGTCCGAGATCATCGATGGTGACATCCTGGCCATCGTCTTGCGCGGGGACCTGGATTCCATTTCAACCCCGGAATTTGAGCGTCAGCTCCAGACCCATCTCGATGCAGGCTTCACCAAATTCATTATTGATTGCCGCTACATGGGCTTTATTTCCAGCGTGGGAATCGGAGCATTGGTCGCACTGAAAGCACGACTGGCAAGAAAAGGAGGGACTGTAAAGCTGGCAGCCATCCAAGGGACGGTGATGCAGATATTACGTCTTGTCCGCATAGATAAGCTGCTGGACATTTACGGCGACCTGGAATTCGCACGACAATCGTTCTACGAACCTGCCACTGACCCACAGGCCGAATCCGTGTGAACCGCCCGGCGTCGTGGATAGATCGCCGGGCCCCCCTGGCCAGACCAGCCTGCAGCAGTTCATTCCGATCGCGATCAATCAACCGCTGATCTGCTTTCGCAATACTTCGAGCTCATCATCAATTTCCCGATGCAGGTCACTGACATCAGGGGCAGTGGGGACCCTGAGGTACCGCGGGACATTTGTCTCGGAATCCGATCGATCGACTCCCATCTCATCGCGACGTCGCAAAGCGTCTGCCAGCCGGGCTTCAAGCGCACGCTGCATGGTAGCGAGGTGCTCAGAGTACTTGATGGCGGCTTCGTGCTGTTGCGCCAAACCGGCGATAAGGTCTTCGACTTCCCGTTTACGCAGCAGCGACTGGCGAGCATCCGCTTCCGCCCCCGACTGCAGGTGCTCTCTGGCCTTGGCCGTCCACATTTCGACCTGAACACGATGTGCGTCAATCTCTTGCCGCAAAGTCTCTTCCGAAGCCCGAGCCGTCCGGACGCTGCGTTGAGCCCCGGTGAGTCCTTCCTCCATTTCTTTGATAATCTCGACAATCGCTGCTGCAGGGTCCGCAGCTTCTGCAAGCAAGTGTGAGAGATTACACGTGACAATGTCGGTCAGACGGCTGAAATAACTCATCTTGTATCTCTACTCCACAGCCGGATTACCGGCCACTTGTTCGAATGGGATCATCCTGGGCCTAACGCAATTCGTCGCACGCTGGATCAGCATGACGTCTCATTTTTATCGATACGGAACTGAAATTCTGGTCTGCATCCTCATTTCTCAAGCAGGTTCTGCGGAACCTCGACGTCGCGATCTCCATTACGCGTTTCGAGATCAGCCGGATTAAGAATTCCCCTCTCAGCCAGAAGCTCACGCAATTTTTCGCGGGCCAGGCGAAGTCGACTCTTGGTTGTCGGTAAATTTGCTTCCATGGCGTCAGCCACTTCTGGAAGGCTAAGCCCCGAAAAGTGATGCATCATGAATGTCAGCCGCTGTTCCTCGGGAATTTTCTGCAGCAGGTCTCCGACGATCTGAGCGAACTCGTTCTGATCCGCTTTGTCTTCGGGCAGGACAAAATCGCCCGCCAGCCGTTCGAGAATGTCATCCTCGTCATCACGGGGCCGCTGTGTACGAGACGCGTTCACCAGAGCGTCGTGAGATCGCCGCCGGGTGCTGTCGATCATCAAATTGCGGGCGATCCGGAACATCCAACCTTTGAAACAACCTCGGGGCAGGTAATCCCACGCCGTCGAGTGGACCCGAATCAGGGTTTCCTGCGTCAAATCCTCGGCCAGTTGCCAGTCGCGTAAATGCCGAAAGAAGAATCCCGCCAGAGGGTTCTGATAACGACGGACCAGCTCGTCGAACGCGTGACGGTCCCCTCCCTGAAGCTGATACATCAACTGGTCATCAGTGACTTCGTCGGCACGTGTCTCTTTGGACTGACGCGTTCCTGGGCGGGACATCAGTGTTGGTCCTTTCGGTGAAGACCGATCGCCGGCAACGCTGAGTCACTTTCGGTTCGATTCATCACTATTTCTCGCCCAGTGCGGGCAATCGCAACAAAATAGCCACATGGCAACCGACGATGGCCAGCACCACGGGGAATATCAGAATAACGAAGTAGTCGTCGGGTCGACCACTGCTGATCGGCCGCAGGAACATGTCTGCAAAGATCGTGGTCAACATCATCGAACCAAACGTCAACGCGGCAGCAGTCGCAATGACGCCCCACCGCAGATACAACGAAATTACCAGACAGAGATGCACGAGCAGGATCAAGTTCAAACCCATCCACCACGCGACAGGCTCATCAATCCCCTCGTACAGACTGCGTCGACCACCCTGCATGACCAAAAACGAGGCGACGACTGCGATGGCCCCGGGAAACAGACCGAAGAGACATCCCCAGATCTTCGAATAGACCACATCGTTAATATTGCGTGGCAGCATCAGCAGCGAGGGGAGTGTCTGATGGCGAATTTCGTCATGAAAGATACGCGACGCGCACATGGCGCAATCGGCAATAAACAACGGCACAACAAACAATTCGTAGCCGAAGGTGACGTCCTCCCACCGGAGATGCCGCCCCCCCACAGGCTGATCCCAGGGGTAAGAAGCCGCCACGGCAAGAAAGTACAGACCAACATACAAGCAGCAGCGGATCAAGATTCCCGCCCAGCCGCCCGCAATAAAGTGAAAATCCTTCCAGGTGAGGGCCTGCCCCCAGGCTCGACCTGTACCAAGAACCCGAAAACGCCCGGCTCCTTTTGGAACCATCATTCGATGGGTCGATTCCTGCGACATGTCATGAGACACAAACGGGAAGAGGATTCTGGCCAGAACGAACAGGGCGACGGCGCCTGCCAGATTTGAAATCACCTGGGGAGTCCATTGAAGCTGATATCCCGTCTCCGTCACCTCATACAGTTCCGTAAACACGCTGGTTTTCGAGATCAGTTGCAGAATGGGACTGAGAACTGGAGCCCAGGGAACCCAGAAAGGATCACCGGTGGTTGTGATGGCCGAATACCCGGCCAGCGCAAAGAGTGGACCGAAGATATATCCGACCAGCCAGAGCATCGTCAGACCAGCGGCATCCCGACTGCGGCGGGCCAGAACCGAGCAGAGTAACCCGATATTGGCGAGCAGCGCGGTGTAGGCCAGCAGCGCGGCGTACGCCGCATAGATCTGATCCGGCATCAGCCCCCCCAGCGTGATCGCCAGCAGGGTAAACGGATACTGCACCGCCAAGAGCAGGAAAACCTGAAACAAACGTGTCGTCGACTTCCCCAGCAACAGCCCTAACGGACTGATACCCGCCATGGTCATCAGCCCCAGGG
>NZ_DASWWZ010000612.1:0-6606 GCF_036405755.1 Schlesneria sp. | reverse complement strand
CTTTGAACGCAAAGAATTGACGAATGGAGGGGACACCGTCCCTGTGGTATCCCCTTCATTCGTCACACAATTTATCCACGTCTCGCTTGTCACCTTCGAAGGCTGCGCCGGGATCTTTATCAACTAATCGAGATCGAACCCCCTGGATCCATCACTGTTATGCCCACCGGACACAACGTCACATAACCGGGGACAATCGGTCGCCACCACGATCCACGCCACTGCGGCACATAATCGATCCGACATTGCTTCGGGCCGTTTTCTGTGCAACTGAATAAATTGCATTCGTCGATCAGGTCCCCAAATAGACATCTGTAAGGCGGACGTGTGGACACACAAACGTACCCGGATTCCGACCATCCAAACACATGAAACTCAGCATTCAAGATGTCTTTCTCGATATGCAGCCACTCAGCAGCGCCTTTCTCAGTCACGCAAAAATGAATGCTCTCCTCGGTGGACCAGTCTTGCGGTAAATTGAGTACTCCTTCCTCGTGAGGTATTGGATCGGGGCGACCCACGCGAATAAGACCTTCGACCTCCAATTCGCGCACGCATGCTCGCACGGCGTCAGGTCCCTCCCAATCTCTCTCCAAATAAAGCGGCGGAGCATACACCGTCCCTGGGATGGTGCAGTACGACTGCAACGATTCCTCGAAAGACGCAACTTCTGGCGTCCAAGTCGCGATCAATTTAAAAGCGACGAATCTCAATAACGTTGTCTCTGTTGCAGCGAGATAGGCATACAGACGGGGGACAATTTCCGTTCCGTCAGCAAAGTCCCGCTCAGTCGCGCCCCCGGAACCAGAACACGTTCAGAGCCTCGTGTTGCATAACTCCAGATCCTCGCACTGTCCGGGCGTTGCATGACGCGATCCTTTTAATGAGTGGTTCCCGATCCGTATCCATTCCGCTCGGCAGGTCCCTTGCTCGACCGGGAACACTATCTATTCCGTTAAGTTACTCTTTACGTACGAGAAGCTGCTGCGTGAACCAGACTCCAACTTTCAAGCCAGCGAAGTCAACACAATGAGGGGTTTGTCCAACGTCACGTCATCCATCGATGTTTCCTGCCGCCGAAACGATTGCCACCGGGTGAAGTTCTTCGAGGCAGCATCTCGTTCACCCCTTTGACTGCGATCGAATTTGACTGCGATCGAAGAGATTACCTCCGTTTGCCGCGATCCACGATGACTTTCACCGTTGCCCGCGCGACGAAGTTGCCGCCACCAAACCATTCTGCTTCGAGTCGATACGTGCCCGGTTCTAAAGGTGCGTTGGTAAAAATCTGGACCTCCCCCGAGGGTTCTTCCGGCGTCCCCATTCCTGATGCACAAATGACAGGAGGCTTTCCGTGACGATCCTGAAACATCGAAAGCACGATTGGCAGCAGGGGCGTATTCGGCTCTCGCTCGACGGTTCCTTGAAAACAGAGCCTCGTTCCTGAAACAAAACTCTGCGGGATTTCTGTTTCAGGAACGAGGCTGCGGTCCTGCGTTGGCAGGCAGAACACAAGATCGACGTCAATCGCGTTCTCGTTTTCGTCCGCAGCCGCATAATCGACTTGTGGCAGTGGAGCACTGCGCAAATAGACCACGATCAGGACCACCATCCCGATCGCAATCACCGCGGTAGCGAGAGCCCGCCTGGACAGCATGTTCTTGCGACCTGTCATACTGAAGTGCACTTCCGCCAAGGGATCGACATTCTCATTTCCTGCAGCGGAACCTACAGATCCGGGGCTTCGAAAAGGTCCTGGGTTTCGAAATCGTTCCGGGAACCGGCCTGCCGCCACAACGCGGCGTCGACGGCGGGTGAAACAGTCCCCACGTGGCCATCACAGTAGACGACGTGGACGCTCGACCGATGGTGGCTGGCTGCCGTATAGATTCCCGTCTGGACATCGCTTCGGTTGAAACAGCTTGGCTGCATCGGGGGCAAGGCGTGGTTATAGGTGGAATACCCAATACTCCCCTGCGTCCACCGCCAGCCATGCGCAAGATTCGATCCACGCCATCCCTGCTGCCACGCATTCGCAGGAATCGAAGCACATTCCGCGAGAAATGCCTCTCGTTCCTCGAACGGATATCGCTGCGGTGTGTTGAAGACCATCCGGATCGCTTCCGTCGAGTTTCCGCCCAGCGAGTGAAGGACTTCCGATACCAGGGCCGTACTGGAGGCCCCGTCGGTAATCTCAGCGAATCCGACTGGACCATCCGGGAACTGGGGAAAAATCGTCTCCAGATGCCGGAACACGCCGTCATAATTCAATTTTGACGTGCCACTTCCTGAATTCCCCAGATAACTGGTGGCTGCGTAATCGACATCCCCTTTGAACACACGTGGAGCGGCATCGGCCGGACAGAAGTAGATCTCGATCGGTATGTGGTTGATCGCGGCCGTCGGATCACTCGCCGACGTATTCACCAGATTGTAAAGAGGCGTCTGATCGATGAAGGGCAGAATCGAAACGTGCCAGCTTCCGCTGTCAGAAACACAGGGGGGAAACACGCCATGAATCGACTCGTAATTGTGGAGTGCAGCACCAATCTGTTTCAGATGCGAACGGCACTGAGTTGACCGAGCGGCCTTACGTGACGCCTGGATGGCAGGCAGCGCGATGGCCAGCAGCAATCCCATAATGACGATTGCCACCAGCAGCTCAATCAGGCTGAAACCACCGCGTCTCATACCAGAACCTCTCGAAGCGTAAAATCGCGAACAGCACGAAATGACGTGTCTCTACCAGTACCACCAAGGGATAAACGTCAATCAACAGCAAGTCAGTCAGACGCAGCTCTGCAAAAGCAGTTTTTGCGAGCAGCGACAAGGGCGTCGGTTTCCCGTTTCAATTTTTCTCTCGCCTTGCTCTATCAAAGTGGTCTTCCAGCGGGACACATACAGGACAATAATTCGGAACGTGTTCACGGTTGAAAATATCGTTCCAGGCTGTACTGACACGAGAGTCTTCGACCCCCACCACGGTCGTATCGTAGACTAGTGTAGCATCTTCATCGAGAGAAAGAGGAACGGGTGAAGCTCGCTCAGTACCGATCTCGGAACGGCGTCCTCCTGATATCGCGGCGGGGCATGTCCCTTGTAGAAGTAATCGTTGTCATTACCATCCTGGGACTGCTGGCGGCGATTTTGCTTCCCGCCACTCAGCGTGTTCGTGAGAAATCACGACAGATGGAGTGCGCCAGCCAACTGCGACAGATTGGTGTCGCCTTCAGCAATTACCATTCGACATTCAACTGCTTCCCTCCAATTAGTGGTCACGTCCACAGCCGGCCCAAATCGATCTGGGCAAATCTTCTCCCAGAACTCGGTTTGGCCGAACTCGCTGCGTACGATCGCCTGCTGGGAACGGATTCCCATGTGGAAGATCCCTCATCAGAACTGAAATATCCTACACCGCTCATGCGGTGCCCGTCCGATGCGTGCCCCATTACGATTGGTTCCAACTACGGAGTCAATCTCGCGGGAGACGGAATTCGCCATTTTCCAGAACCCGAGGCGAAAGAAGAGCCACTGCAAGGGATTGGTGTGTTCACAACAGGTTCAAGTTACTCCGTAATCACCGACGGTACGTCCAATACCGCGATCGCGAGCGAGTTTCTTCGTGGTGCGGGAAGTCCCTCTCTGCCACTTGGAGTTCGCCCAGCAGACACGACCCGTCCGAAATCCCTGATCTTTAATCTGATTCCAGGAGCCACAACAAATTCAGAGATTGACGAACTTTCTCAGCGCTGCCGCAGTTCTGATCCCGCGAAGAGTCCCGTTATCTCGGATACCCGCGGTCAAATGTGGCTTAGCGGAAATCAACGTGACTATACCTATTCCCACTTCGATACACCGAACGGCTCTAGCTGTGAAGACTTGGATACTCGGCGTGCCAAAATCTACAGTGCCAGCAGTCAACATTCTGGAGGAGTCAATATCCTGATTGCCGACGGGGCGGTACGTTTTTCAGGCAATGATATCGACCTGAAAATCTGGCGCTCCCTCGGTACGCGAGCCATGGGCGATTAGTCGACGACGTAGAAGAGTTGTGCAACAAGCGTCTCTCCCGGATCGTCGCGCGTGATCCACGAAGGATTGATAACCAACGATGCTCGCTCAAACCGCCAGGATGGGAGTGCTCATGATGATCGCACTCGCACAAGGCTGCTCACACGAAGTGATGGAGGAAGTCGATACCTCGGAATTTTTCTCTGGCGAGGCGTGGGAGCGATTTACTTCGACGACCGCGTTTCGTCCTCCGCAAGCCCGCACCATTTTTTTGACGGAACAACTCACCAGAGCACTCCACACTTCAGGCCGAAATCATCTCTCGTGTGATCAGCTCAGCAAGCTTGAGTTTGACGCGTTAAAGGAGTTGCTGTCCCTCTGGTGTCCCAAACGTCTTCGATCCGACGACGATTTTGACGGACTGTCGATTTTCATCCAGAGACAACCGCCAGGCTACTACGACTTTGAAATCAAGTCCGATGAAACAACAATCTACCACAGCAACACGAGTGTCACCTGGGTTGATTGATAACACGATGACAAAGTTCCGTTCCGATCGGTGGAGCGGATAACGGAACCTGAATCCCCATTCAGAGTGACACCTCAATCTTCGCTGGATTTCGGCCGGAGAATCACAGTTGTTTGCTGAGTTCGTTCGTCGCGGGACACGTCAATCTCAATCCCCATCATCCGTCGAATGACTTCCATATGAGTCGTCGAGTGCCGGGTCAGCGGACTTGTGCGGAACGATCCACCACGGCGGTGCGTCCCTGATTGCCAGGCACTGATGGCGAGAGGCAGCAAAAGCTGATCTGCCAGATGCTCACCGACCGGGGCTTCATTCTTGAGATAGTTCCGGGTATCGCGGATCACTTCGCTGGCGACATTTTCCGCGCTCGATCCGATGCGGCCGAATCCCGTCGTCACTTCTGTCACCTGTTCGTATTCCAGCATCGTGTAGACGATATTCCCAGGACCGTGCGCGGTGACCTCGAGCACCTGAGCCGAGTCAGCGGGCCAGTTCATCTTTTTCAGGATGGTCTGTGTTTCTCGTTCAGCGATGTGTCGAGGCAGATTGGAGACCAGTCCCATCGCCGATCGCTTTTTGAGTTCGCCCCGCTCCATCAGGTCAAAGCCATTCAAGCTGCCGGAGGGTTGGATCGAGACCGTCAAACGCCCACCCCCTGCGGGGTAGAACCCATAGCGTTCCAGTTCCACAGACACCCGGGGCCCCATGCGGTTGATCAGAGGGAGATATGCATGCTGCAGGAAATCGAACGGTGGAGCCCACTGGTTGTGCGTTCCCCCTTCCAGTGTGACGGTCGAAGGGCCGTCTGCAATCATCAGCGCCGGGAGGATCGTCTGCAGGACGAGTGTCGTGCTGCCCGCCGTCCCAATGCTGAAGTGATAGTTTCCGGGTGTGATCCGTTGAGGGGAAAACCGGATCGAGCGAGACCCCACTTCGGCACCTGTCACTTCAGCATTCCCGATGCGGGCTGCAGCCTGAACGGCGGTCAGGTGCTGACGCATCAATCCTGGTTTCGCTCGCCCGGCGCGAATGTTCTCAATGAAAACAGGTTGGCCGGTCACCAGCGACAATGTCAGGGACGACCGGACGATCTGTCCGCCCCCTTCCCCCAGAGAACCGTCAATACAAATTGCCTCGGTCATTTAATCATCCGCCTTATCGCCGTCCTTGATCACGAACCGTGCTTTCAGCCGGGCGACTTCTTCTGAATTCCATGTTGAGCGACGAACAGTTGGATGCGATCAACCCATTCGATCAGTTCCAAACTAATTCACGTTCTGGAGGTCTGCCAGTTATCGCGCTCACTCTCGGAACCCGGCCGGAAACTGTTTGCCGTTTCACGCCTCGACAAAAGGATCCCTAACGATGCCGACCGTCTCAGAAAATACCTCGCCCGTTTCAACCTCACCTGGAAGTATGTGGGAGAATAGCAGATCGTTCCGTCTTACCCCTTCTTCGCATCCGTCTCCGGTCTTCGCTCGTCGCTCTTTGCTCATCGCTCGTCGCTCGCGGTTGTCGCATTCATTGTGGACGCGGCCAGCTACATGTGGGATCCCCGCGACTCAGCCGCGAACTATCGAACTGGGCTGCTCAAGTGAAGTCGATTCATGCTGAGCTACGGCGGGCTTTCGTGGCTTCCCAATCAGAAGCCACGCGGAAAGCAGGGTAGGAGGAAGAACGATTGACCAGTAAGGGACGATCCAGACTCTCAAATCATAACCGTCGGTTTGCGATCGACCGTAAATAAAGCCTCCGGCGGCCATTTCACGCATGGGGCAGTCCAATGGATAGGACGACTCCCAGCCGTCGACGGTAGGATACTTCCTGAAGCGAGGATGGAGCCGAACATACAACCACCCGTCATGAATCCCCGCTGGGGGACGCGGTACTTCTCTCGCCAAAACGATCCCCCCCATCATCAGGACTAGAAGCAGTTTCAAAACCCTATTTTTGCAATAATTACTCTGGCAGGCAATTTGCATACCGATAAGGGAGAAAGGAGTCCCTTACATGCGAATTACCCTGTCCATGTGGCCCCAACGACGGCGGCCGAATACGACAGGGTC
>NZ_DASWWZ010000611.1:0-7496 GCF_036405755.1 Schlesneria sp. | reverse complement strand
GGACTGGTTGTTCTCCTCAGATTGCTCCCCACCCCTTCTCACGAAGACGCAGTTACCAATGTTGGATTCAGGCCGGTAACGTTAGCCTGAGAGGGACTCACACCCTCCTGATCAAACGCCTTCACAGACGCACTAGCCCTGCCGGTCCCTCGGCAGGATTACCGAATCGACAAAAACCGTCGCAACACTGCCGTGCAAAACCAATGTGGACAGGAAATATTCGCGGTTACGGAATGACTGTCTCGGTTCGCGAACCGGGAGTTCCCAAACCGATAACTTGTGGTCTCCCCGCCCCCGGGTCCAATCAGTCGTGAGCGGAAGTTTGCGGTGCTCAGCACGTCGAACTTTGTCGAATGTCTTCGTCGCCATCTGCATGATGTGGAAACGGTCTTGAACGATTTTTTGTTTCAGCCAGGGGATTGGCTTGTTTCGCCGCCTTGACATAAGCGGCGCTCATATCCATGGTCATGTCCAGCGATGTGAGATCGATGATCAGGTTGAGTTTTCAGACTTGGCCAAACAACGACCAATGCGCTTCTTGATAAACACATACCAAATAATCTGGACGAAGATTGCCGAAAAGCTCACCATAAGCACGATTGCAGACAGGTAATATATCACGATGAGCGGTATGGTAAGATTGAGATTCTTACAATGGCGATATAGCTCTTGGTAGTACTCCTTGTCCGGCCCGGCTCCAAAGTCACAGAATATAATATTGGCAGCTAATCCACCCGACAGCGCTGACGATACGAATATACATGCAGTGATCAACACAACGTAGACCCCACGCGGCATGTTTTTCGCGAGTTTTGCAATCCGCGCTGACACATTGTTTTGCATTCAATTCTTTCCCTTTAATGTCTAATTCACCAAACCAAGTCCGCAACACCAAGAGAGTTCTCTAAGCCAATAGTATACTCGATCGACTTGTCATGGATGCTCGCAGGAACTCCCGCTGCGTTTGCTTCGTCTAACATCCAGCTAAGAGCATTTACGTTTCCACCCATTTGCCCATGCGTCATCGGAAAAGCCTGCATGACAATGCTAGAGTAACTTCCGTCCAAGTTGTACACAGGCAGGGTGGCCGTGCAACAAGAGGATTTGAATTGAGCAACCCCCTGCAGCTCACAGCCTTCCTCAAAAAGCCTGTGAGCCCAGCAAGAATGCCGCATGTGCTGTGATACTACAGGCCTCTTTGACAGGCGCTGGAACAAGTGGCCTCTCCCATCAAGACACCGCCCTTTACGCAACAGATTTCGACTGCTACCCCGCAGAGTTCGCTGTGGTCGCTAAACTGATACAGCGTCAATAAAATCTGATCTCAAGAATCGCGATCACTACCGAGTTTGAACGGATTCGCCTTCCATCGGACATCATTGACCGGCAATTCGATAGAACTGCTTGAGACCTCTTGTTGCTCTGCAACCCAGACGTCCAAAGCGACGTCTGGGCCACCCGGTCCATTTCTGTCGAGAGACCGTTTTATTACAGGCCATTTGAGTCCGCGCATCGTGTGGCGACGTCGTTCGCGGTATCATACCCGCCTCGCACTTTGCTGGTGCCTTTGCTTCAGAACGAGTGATTTCTCCGCAACGTCCAAGGAATACGAAGCTGATGACTGTTATTCTTCGATTTGCATTGATGCTCTCCGTCATGTTCGCCGCGTTGCCCGTCCCTGCCTTCGCGCAGGAGTTGAAGTGGCATGATGCTGCGTCGTTTGAGATCGAAGGGCGAGGTTGGACTGAGACGGAAGGGAAATATGACCGACTTCCTGATTCCGCCAAAAGCAAGGTTTCGCAGCAAGTCTGGGGTTTGAGCAAAAATAACGCGGGGGTCTGCATTCGGTTTGTCACCGACGCGGCAGCCGTTAATGCCCGGTGGTCGGTCACCAGCGATACGCTCGGGATGCCTCACATGCCCGCGACCGGTGTCAGCGGTATCGACCTGTATGCCCGAGCCGACGATGGCAAATGGCTGTTTGTCGGGAACGGCAGGCCTCATCATCAGGACAACAACCAGGCCACGTTCACGTTCCGCGGGGGTGCGAAAGCAGGACGCGAGTGCCTGCTGTATCTGCCTGCGTACAACGGTATCAAGTCGCTGGAGATCGCTGTGGCACCGGGAGCTCACCTGGAGAAGCCGCAGCCCCATCCGGAAGCGTTGCGCAAGCCGGTGGTCGTGTACGGCACTTCGATCGCTCAGGGAGGCTGTGCTTCGCGACCGGGCATGGTCTGGACTTCGATCCTGGGACGGATGCTCGACCGACCCGTCATCAACCTGGGCTTTTCAGGCTCGGGAACGATGGAACACCCCGTTGGTGAGGTGCTTGCCGAAGTCGACGCGGCCGCGTTCGTCATCGACTGCATCTGGAACATGAGCGATGATCCTGCTGTCTATCAAGAGCGAGTACGAAAGCTGGTGCACGCCATTCGCGAGCGGCACCCCGACGTGCCGATTCTGTTCGTCGGTCAGTCAGAAATTCATCCCGAGTTGCATCCGACGAAATCCACTAAAGGTCAGGAAGCGGCAGTGCAAGCCCTGCAGGCCGAGGGAGTCAAAGGGCTCTTGACGTTCCCCGGCACGGACCTCGTCGGCGACGACGGCGAAGGGACCGTCGACGGTGTTCACCTCACCGACCTCGGCATGCTCCGGCAGGCACAGGCATTGTTCCCCATCGTCAAAAAAACGGTCCAGGGGAAGTAAGTTCAGCCCGGGGCGGCGCTTTGCCCCGGGCTGGTTTGTTGATGCCTTTCAGGCAGTGGAGAAAGCCACAGAGCGCTATGAGCCGCGACACAGCATCTTCCAATGTGCCAACTCGATACCTTGTGGACCTGATGTGTATCCAGATTTAACCAGCTATCCTAGGTGCACCAGCCTTGGGGTTGCGTGCTTCAGACGAGGTAATTCATGAAAGCGATCGATCGTCCCTTCACGAAAATCATCAATGGCACGACCCAATTCGTAATTCCCGTATTCCAGCGAGACTATCGCTGGAGCGAGGCGCAATGCGAACAATTGTGGCGTGACATCATGCTCATCTCCAAGGACGAGACAAATCGCGGCCATTTCATGGGGTCCGTGGTGTACGTCTCGACTGGGGACACGATGGCCGGCTTTACGCGATGGCTACTGATCGACGGCCAGCAGCGTGTGACGACTCTGACCTTGCTGATGGCTGCCCTCCGCGATCACATCATCGAGTCTGAATGGAGAGGGAATGAAGATAGCCCGACCGCCACGCGGATCGACGCGTATTTCCTCAAGAATGTTCAGGAAGAAGGTGGCCGTCGTCACAAACTGGTGCTCCGACGACACGACCAGGAAACCTTGCGAGCGATTCTCGATTCAACGACCCTGCCCACAAACCCTTCCGAGCGAATACGGGAAAACTACGAGTTCTTCCGGGACCAGATTTCCACTGCCGATCCGGACACAATCTACCGAGGGTTGGATCGCTTAGTCGTTGTCGACGTCACTTTGGATCGCGGAACAGATGACCCGCAATTGATCTTTGAAAGCCTCAATTTTACTGGTATCGACCTCAGCCAATCGGACTTGATCCGAAACTTTATTCTCATGCGGTTGCCTGAGAAACAGCAGACACAGCTCTACGACGAGCACTGGAGCAAACTGGAATCACTCTTCCGCGGAGCCGAAAAGTCGTTCGACTCGTTTCTGCGTGACTATCTTGCATTCAAAACGAAGGCCGCCAAGCAGGAACGTGCGGAAGACATCTATCAGGCATTCCGCCGCGAATTCCCAACCCTCCAGCAGTCATGCGGCGGCCTGGAATTGCTGCTCGCCGAAATGCTGCGACTGGGTCGTTACTACGCCGCATTCAGCCTAGGAGTTCCAGTGATTCCAGAACTCTCAGATGACCTTGGGCGCCTTCGTCGACTAGTAGACGTGCCGGCACTCCTTGTGATGCGTCTGTTTGACTGCTATGAGCGATGCCAATCCTTGTCACTTACGCAGTTTCGAGATGCTATTCAGTGCATCGAAAGCTATGTGTTTCGTAGAGCGATCTGTGGCGAGCAAACCCACAGCTATTGGCAGGTGTTTGCCAATCTTGCGTATCGAATTGGCGAAGAGAAAACGCTGAGTGATCTAAAAGTCGAGCTGGCTCGGCAAAGGGATGCCTACCGATTTCCGAGAGACGCGGATTTTCGCCGAGAACTGTTGCAACGTGATCTCTACGGACTTCGAGTTTGTGGATACCTGCTTGAACGCCTCGAAAATCACGGCAGCAAGGAACCGACCAATACGACTGGCCTCTCAATTGAACATATTATGCCTCAGAACGAAAAGCTGCCGGAAGCGTGGCAGCAGATGCTTGGACCGAACTGGAAAGAGGTCCAACTTACTTGGCTTCACCGGCTGGGTAACCTGACGATGACCGGGTATAACAGCACCTATTCCGACCGTCCGTTTGACGAGAAGAAGACGGTTTCGGGTGGATTCGATTTCAGCGCTATTCGGCTCAACAAGTTTGTCCGGGAACAAAAGCAATGGACACCAAAGGAGATTGAGCAGCGAGGCAAACAGCTTAGCGACCGGGCACTTGTCATATGGCCAGAGCTAGTCGTGGACGCCGCTGCAGTCGAAGCTGCAAAGCAAGCAGAGTTAAAGGAACTCGCCAAACGCCGAAATGTCGCTCAAGTCCCAATGAGTACGGCGGCGCGCGAACTGTTTGAAGAGTTGCGACCGCGACTTCACGATATCGACCCCAGTATTCTGGAATTGGCGGAGTCGAAGTCGATCAGCTACCACGCTTCTGGATTCTTCCTAGAAGTTCTTCCGCGCAAGCAGAGGCTTACCCTTCTTTTTCCCTTGGATCACGGAGAGATCGATGACCCGCACGGCCTCGCGAGCGATGCTAAGGAGTGGAAATTCTTGGTGAACGCGAAGCATGAGGGCGGAGTTCTGCTTCGTATTCAAGACCCGGATGACATTGACCGTGCGATTCCGATTATTCGGACGGCCTACAAGGTAGCAAATGCTTCTGAAGTGGGAGGGGCCACATGACCCAATGTTGCCTCAGGAGGCGGGACGAAGCAAGCGGCATCTTGAAATCTGAGGAAGTCGCAGGTGACATTCGACAGCGGTGTTGTTCCACAACAACAAGTCGCCACAAGACATCTGATCTCCTACCAGGCGAAGAGATGAGGGCTTGGTTGCATACGAATTTGAGGCGTTTCGTTCGCTGACCGAAGCCGACACAGTTGCAGGAAACGGCTGCTTGGTTCAGACTGTGCCTTGATCGTGCCGCACTGTCATGTGAAGGCACTCGGACCTGGAATTTTCCACACGGAAGGACGTTTTAATATGGCTCGATTCAAGCTGCTCGCCTGCCTGGCGATTGTGTTGTCCTGTGCAGGATGGGGATGTAACCCGCAATCGGATTACAAGTCGGTCGATGAAGCCAAGAAGGCCCCTCCCCTTCCCGATCATGACCACGGTCACGGTGCCAAGGGTCCTCACGGAGGGGGCCTGGTCGAACTGGGTGCCGAAGAATATCACGCCGAAATCCTGGTCGATCATGACACGGAATCGGTCGTCGTCTACGTGCTGGGCAAAGACGCAAAGACCGATGAATTCGTGGATGCTCAGGACGTGACCATCGCCCTGGAAGGGAAAGAGCCCCTGACCCTGAAGGCCGCTCCAAAGCCTGATTCCCCCGCAGGAAAGACTTCGAAATTCGCCCTCGAAGACCACGACCTGGTTCATACGCTGATGGATGCCGGGTTCCTGCATGGCGACCTGCGGATTACCATCGGCGACAAGCCCTACATCGGTCACATTGATTATCATCTCGACGGCTCGTCCCACGACGAACATGGCCATGATGAACATGGTCACGACGAGAAAAAGCCGGAAGAAACGAAATAACGTCCTGCATCCGAATGAGAAGCACTGTCTGACCGACCTCGATCAGACAGTGCTTTTTCTTGCCGATCGACGGACGTCGAAACAAGAATGAAATGATGACTTCAATCAGGACGCCACGCGGGATACCGTCGTCGTCAGGACATTGATGCATCGGTCGGTTCGCCCGCCCCTGTTGCCGAAACCCGCAGTTGTTCTCGTCCAGTAACCCGCCCTTTCCCCGCGACGACGGGGGTCAGGGCCTGATCAGATTGGCTTGGAACATGCCGACTTGGCCCAATCAACTTTACATTGACGGAACCTGGGTCGATGGTGCTGAGGGTCGCACCTGGACTGTCGTAAACCCGGCGAACGGCTCGACACTCGCTGAAGTCGCGCTGGCGAGCCGTACCGATGTCGACCGGGCCGTGCAGGCGGCCCGACGGGCGTTTGACGAAGGTCCCTGGCCCAGACTCGATCCGCTCGCGCGTGGCCGCTTGCTGTTCCGCCTGGCGGAAAAAATTCGGTCGAAGATCGACGAGTTAGCACTGACCGATACCCTGAACGTCGGCAAGCCGATCCGTGATACGACCGGGTTTGATATCCCTTGTGCCGCAGACCTGTTTGAGAGTTATGCCGGTCTACCGGACAAAATTGCTGGCAAATGCTATGGCACCCTGCCCGACAACGTCACCATGCAGTTCCGCGAACCGATGGGAGTCATCGCGGCGATTGTCCCCTGGAACTTTCCGCTCACCAATGCGGCCATCAAGCTGGCCCCGATCCTGGCGTGCGGCAACACGGTCGTCCTGAAACCGTCCGAAGTGTCGCCCCTGTCGGCACTCATGCTGGCTGAACTGGCTCACGAAGTCGGCATCCCGGCCGGTGTTTTGAATGTCATCCATGGCACCGGCGCGGAAGCGGGTTCGGCCCTCGTCAGTCATCCTCTGGTCGATAAGATCACCTTTACCGGTCGGCACCAGACCGGGGTGCAGATGCTGGAAGCGGCCAAGATCGGCATGAAGGGAGTGATGCTGGAACTGGGAGGGAAAACTCCGAGTCTCGTATTTCCCGACGCACCGATCGACCATGTCGTCAACGGAGTCATCACGGGGATTTTCTACAACCTGGGCCAGGTCTGTGTGGCGGGTTCTCGCCTGCTGGTCCATGAAGATCTGCATGATGATCTGCTGGAACGGATCGTCGCCAAGGTGCAGAACCTGCGGCAGGGTGACCCCACCGACCCGAGCAACCACCTCGGCTGCCTCGCCACGCCGCAACATCTGGCGACCGTCGATCAGTTCGTCGAAGGTGCGAAACACGAAGGAGCCCGCTGCGTACAGACGGGCACACGCTCATCCGACCCCAGGAACTGCTTCTATCCTCCGACGATCTTCGATCGCGTGACCTCGCAGATGAAGATTGCCCGGGAAGAAGTCTTCGGACCGGTCCTCAGCGTGCTGACCTTCCGCAATGAGGAAGAAGCCGTACGACTGGCCAACGACTGTGATTTCGGCCTGATGGCCAATCTCTGGACAGCCGACGGAACACGAGCACTCCGCATTGCACGTCACCTGAAGGCGGGACGGGTTGCGATCAACGGCGGCGGGGCCCTGCGTCCCAATGTC
>NZ_DASWWZ010000610.1:0-9941 GCF_036405755.1 Schlesneria sp. | reverse complement strand
CCCCGGGTTGATGAGGAGAGAGGCCAGACGAAATTGTCGCTGTACCCGCGCTCAGTTTACGAGCGACGAGTTCAGGTCGTGTAGTCGGCGTTCAGTTCTACGTACTCTTTCGTGAGGTCACATGTCCAGAACCGCACCTTGCCGGAGCCATGGGTGAGCTTCAGATCAATTGTGACGACCCGGTTGTCGCGAAGACTTTTTGAGACCTGTGCGGCGTCGAACGCGACAGGAGTCCCGGACTCATACAATAGGAAGCCGTTAATGACGAGTGTCATGTCAGTTTCCAGGAGGGGGATTCCCGCATATCCGGCCGCCGAGATGATACGTCCCCAGTTCGGGTCGGCTCCGCAGATGGCCGTTTTGACCAGCGGGCTGTCGGCAATCGACTTCGCGATTACGAAGGCCTCGTCTCGATTGCGAGTGCCCGTCACATTCAGTTCAATAAAGTGGTGTGCCCCTTCGGCGTCTCGAATGATGTCGGTCGCCAGTTTGACAGCAACTTCGTCCAGAGCGTCCTGAAACGCTTTTTGATTCTCTGCTGAGGCCACTTCCGCACCCGAGGCTCCGTTGGCGAGCAGGACCACCGAATCACTGGTGCTTTCATGGCCGTCGACACTGATACAATTGAAGGAGTCCTGCACGCTATGTCGCAGCATGGTCTGGGCCGCGTCAACGCTCAGTTTCGCATCGGTCATGATGACACACAGCATGGTTGCCATGTTCGGAGCGATCATGGCGGCCCCTTTGCACGCTCCGCTGATTCGAATTTCACGCCCCTGGATTTTGACTGTAGCGGTCGTCAGTTTCGGAAACGTATCAGTCGTCATCATCGCCTGAGCGGCCTTCAGGAATGACTCGGGCGACTTGGCGAGTTCCTTTGCGGCGGCAGGGATTCCCGCCTCAAGCACTTCCATCGGCAGGAAGCGGCCGATCACTCCTGTTGACGCCACCAGGACGTCCTCGGAACTGACTCCGATCTGCTCGGCAAGCAGCGCGGTCATACGACGGGCGTCCTTAAGTCCCCGTTCTCCTGTCGCTGCATTGGAGTTACCTGAATTGATGACGACAGCTCTGGCCGTGGCGCGTGGCAACCGATCGCGGGAAACTTTGACAGGGGCTCCACAGACAAGATTGGTCGTGAAGACGCCCGCCGCGGTGCAAGGATGGTCGGAAACGAACAAGGCCAGGTCGAGTTTGGGAGCGTCGTTCTTAATTCCGCACCGGAAGCCTGCTGTGGAGAATCCGGCCGGAAGTGGAGTCTGTTCTGTCATATTCGCAGTCAGTCCTTGCAGCATTGGAACTGAATGGGTTGGGGGGGGGAGAAAGGACTCTCAGGCAATTGCACTGGATCACCTGGAGGTTTTGCCGCCAAGAATTCCTCAAGTTGACGGTCCCGCCGTTTAAAATAGCGTTGAGGTGGGGTGCGTGGCTATCCAGAGCCTGACACGGGAGTGCAGTTCCACGTTCGCGTCTGGTGGCAATCGAATGAGAGGCCCATGAATAAATCCGTCACCTTTGCGGGAGGCTGTCTTGGATAACACGCCCTGCAGTCGACTTGGCTGGATTTCGCGAAGTTCTGACGGTCGGAAGTCTCAGCTCACTCGACCGGATTGCGATCAGCTTGATAGACTCCGCCCACGTTCGCAGGGATACCGTCAGGTTCGAAAAGGGATTTAATGAACGATACCGTTCGCGTGCTGATTTTGGCTGTCGTCCAAGGAGTTGCTGAATTCTTGCCAATCAGTTCTTCGGGACATCTGGTTATCATTGATGAGCTCTTACGACAGGGAAAATCCGTCGAAGACGAGGCGATGACGCTCAATATCGTCCTTCACCTGGGGACTCTGGGATCGATTATCACTGTTTATTTTCAGCGTCTGAAGCGAATTATTCTTGAAGCAGATTTGCGCCTTTGTGCCGCGATTGTCCTGGCCTCGATTCCGGCAGGTCTGGTGGGAGTGCTATTTAAAAAGAGACTGGAACCGCTGTTTGAGAACGCCTGGATTGCTGGCTGCGGACTACTCGTCACGGGAACACTGCTGCTTCTCAGTCAGAGAGTAAAAGGGGGAAATTACAACGAAAAAGAGATGCCCTGGTGGGTCGCGCTGATGGTGGGGTGCTTCCAGGCTGTCGCTCTCGTTCCTGGAATTTCACGGTCGGGAAGCACGATTTCCGGAGGAATGCTGGCAGGACTTCAGCGGGAATCGGCAGGAACTTTTTCGTTTCTGATCGCGATACCGGCGATTGGGGGGGCTGCCTTGCTTGATGCGGTGAAATTGCTGAAGCAGCAAGGGGGCAATCCCGAAGCAATACCGGGTAGCGTCCTGCTGATGGGAATGATTGTTTCATTTATTGTCGGAATTATTGCTCTGCGTCTGCTTCTGAGCCTGATTTCAAAACAACGTCTCCACATTTTCGGCTACTACTGTCTGGCGGCCGGTACTGCTACGCTGATCTGGAAGGGGATGGGCCACTGATCTCAGCCCTGGCGAAGCTGTCGACAAAAAATCACTGACGTCTACTAACCTGATGACGCCATAATCGATCTGGAGGGAATCGATTGTGATTCCTTCCGGGATCGATTCGTTGGCGACGCGGGATCGACTTTTCCGTATCGTAATCCCACCTTAGTACATGGGGGAGCGAAACAACCTGTCATTTGAGGACTCGTTCAATGCGTATTGCCTATTTAGACTGTGCATCCGGAATCAGCGGCGACATGACGGTCGCGGCCCTGCTGGATGCGGGACTTGACCCGAATGCCCTTCGCGAAGGCATTGATTCGCTGAATCTGCCAGGTGTCAAAGTCCATGTCGACGCAGTGCAGCGCGGTGGATTTCGAGCGAAGCATTTTCGTGTTGAACATCCGGAACAGCATGTCCATCGGAACCTCAGCGATATTCGTCAGATTATCAACCGTTCCGAAGTTCTCAATGACAATCAGCGAGATCTGGCGCTGAGAATCTTCCAGACGGTTGCGGAGGCAGAAGCGAAGGTGCATGGCTCACCCGTTCACCAGGTACACTTCCACGAAGTGGGTGCGGTTGATTCCATCGTCGACATCGTTGCAGCAGCCATCGGGTTTGATCTACTGGACGTAGAAGAACTGTACTGCAGCCGCATCCCGACAGGACGGGGCGAGGTGAAAATCGCTCATGGTGTCTGTCCTATTCCGACTCCAGGAACTGCGGAGTTACTCAAGGGGATCCCCTTATCCGACGTTCCGGTCAATGCGGAACTGACCACGCCGACGGGGGCGGCCATTGTGAAGACCCTCGCCAGCCATTTTGTCGACGCTCTGCCCGAGATGACGATCGACACAATCGGTTACGGGGCAGGAACGCGCGACCTGGAGGGGCGAGCCAATATTCTACGGCTGATCATCGGTAAGACGGCGGGCGTCGAGTCGTCTGGCGATAGCGTGATGTTGCTGGAAACGAACCTGGACGACACTCAAGGCGAGATTCTCGGGTATACGAAGCGACGATTGCTTGAAGCGGGTGCGCTGGACGTTTACACGACCGGGATTCAAATGAAGAAGGACCGGCCAGCGGTCATGTTGAGTGTGATTTGTCGCTCGGAAGAGGTCGGAAAGCTGGAGTCCATCATCTTCAGCGAAACTCAGACATTTGGAATTCGGCGTCAGCGTGTTCATCGGTCAATTCGCGACCGAATGTCCTATACCGTTGAGACGGACTTTGGTCCGATCAAGGGAAAGGTCGGCTGGAGAGAAAACGAAGCGGCCGTCTTCAAGCCCGAATTTGACCATTGTGTCGAAATCGCCAAGGCACATGAACTGCCGCTTCGCGATGTCTACATGGCCGCTCAATTCGCATTCCACCTGGAAGACGACATCGACGACGACGAGGATGGGGATGACGAAGAGGGTGAACACGACCACGATCATGACCACGACTGCGGGCACGATCACGATCATGATCATGGCCACGATTGTGGACATGACCATGATCACAATCACTAGGACCGGGATCCATTCAGCCTTGTCTTGAACCCGAGTCTGCGAAGAGACCCGATCGCAATTGAAAGCGGTTTCTCTGCACAGAAATGGTCGATAGCGGGACCAATTCGAACTTGTAAACGATTTCAGGGGACGGGAGCTTGAGCAGATTTTCTGCATGCTCATGTCCCCTGTTTTGTGTAATGGCTTACCTGGGCGTGATTTCCAGCGAGTGGCAAGGTCTGCCTTCAAAAGAGGGAGCCGACGAGGTTCAAAACTACCCAGTTCAACAGGATTTCGAGCGACGTCCATATTTAGTGCTCAAAATTTGTATTGACCCCAAAATAGTCGATATGCTTTACATCCATCCTCATGACCGGTAAGTTTCGCCGGTCGTGAGGACGCCGCTGCCGCCAATCATCAATCAGGGCGAGCAGTGACCGTCGAAACGGTTCGAGAAGACTGTTGAAGCTCTTTTATGCACTTCAATGGATTCTGGAATACGACCTGAAGGATTCAGGTGGTGCTGTCAGAATGGATTCGCAAATCAGTCGTTAGATGGAGTTGGACGTCGTCAGGTGCTTCACTTGAGTTTCAAGTGACATTCTTAGTCGGTGCTCAGCCGTATTGGTAACGCAGATACTTGGTGTTTACGGAGTCTGTCGTCAGTCCGTGGTGAGGGGGGCGCGTCGCGTCCAGCGGATTGTTTCGGCATTGTTCATGGTTGTCAGTCTTGCACAGGATGTGCCACGTAGGAAAGGGATTTTATGAAGACGAAACCCGTAATTGGTATCAATGGTGACTATCGGCCTTCCCGTAGAGACGCTCTGGCTCTGAGCTGGTTCAACACCGGTTACTACGATTCTGTCGTTGAATCAGGTGGACTGCCAATGCTCATCCCACCTTACAGTAGTGACGATGATTTGAAACAGGCGCTGGAGATGTGTGATGGGATCGTGCTGGCCGGTTGCACGATGGACCTCGATCCAATGCGACTTGGCATGGAACCACATCCTCACACTCGCCCGATGCCCGCTCGTCGTGAAGATTTTGATCGCCGCTTGGCCAAGTTCGCCGTGGAAAAACGAATTCCGATCCTGGCCATTGGTGCCGGGATGCAGACCTTGAACGTCGTCTGTGGCGGAACCCTGATTCAGCACATTCCCGAAGCGGTTCCCCGTTGCCTGCACCATCGCGATCCTGTCGAAAGATACAACCGACATATCATTGAGATCGTCGAAGGAACGCGTTGCTGGGATATCTATGGTCCCGGCGAAATCCGCGTGAACAGCGAACACCATATGGCCGTCAACCGGCTCGCCTCGTGTTTCAAAGCTTCGGCTCACGCAACCGACGGAGTCATCGAGTGCTACGAGTCGATCGATCCTGACTGGTTCTGCCTGGGTGTACAATGGCATCCAGAAGACGATACGGCTTCAGCTCTGGACATGCAGATCTTCCAGGAATTCCTGGCCGCCGCTCATGGCAGCGAACCCACGATCCTCAAGATTCCTCAGCGAATGGCCGCATAATGCGGGCGTTGGGCCTGATTTGCCAATTTACAGTCACCCCGGCATTTTCGAGTGCCGGGGTGCTTTGTTATCTGGTGCGGAATCTTCATTGTTCCATCATACTCTGAATCACGTTTGCGACGGGGCGATTGTTCTGTGAGAGCATCGGGCCGGTAAAGGCTGTGACGAGAAACTGGTTTCATTCCTGGATTGTCGATGATGATTTCGAAAGAAGACAAAGAGCGACTGATCGGCCAGAGTGAAGCAGCCGACCGTGACCCCCAGTGGCCAGCTTCCTCCTGGAGCGTACTTGAGAAAACAGGCGCACTCCGTTGGTCCATCCCGCGCGCCTACGGTGGTGATGGGCTTGCTCCAGTCGATATTCTGATCCGAACTGAAGAGCTTGCCGCGTCGTGCCTGACCACGGCGTTTATTCTGAGCCAGCGTGAAGCGGGAGTTCGGCAACTGCTTAAAGGGCCAGAACACTTGCAGTCACGTTTTCTGCCTGCTCTCGCCCAAGGAAATATGTTCCTGACTGTGGGACTGTCACAGTTATCGACTTCCAGGCAGCATTTGGGGCCCTCATTGCGGGCAACTCCTCTCGAATCCGATGGCTTTCAGATCGACGGCGAGATTCCGTGGGTGACGGGAGCGGATGCCGCTGCCGTCATCATCATTGGGGCAACCACTTCGGATTCGCGGCAGATTCTGGTGATGCTGGAAACAAACCGACCGGGTGTCAGCATCGAACCTCCCCTGCCCCTGTCCGCATTGACCGGTTCGCGGACCAGTCTGGTCCGTTGTGTCCAAGTCGAAGTCCCTCCTGAAATGCTGTTGGCCGGCCCCGCGGAAAGCGTACTCGGCAAAGTTGGTGGAGGTGGATTGGAAACCTCCTGTCTGGCGATTGGCCTGTCCGCAGCAGCGATTGAATTCATCCAGCAGGAATCTGTGAAGCGTCCCGATCTCGCCGAGATTGCTTCCAAGCTGGATGCCAACAGACACGAACTAAGACAGCGACTGCACCTTTTCGCGACATCACCGCCGAGGGATTCTCAGGAAGTACTCACTTTGCGAGCAGACTGCACGACGCTCGCTTTACGATCCACGCAGACATCACTCATGATTGCGAAGGGGGGCGGGTTCGTTGCACCCCACCCAGCGCAACGATGGGCCAGGCAAGCACTCTTTTTCCTGGTTTGGTCCTGTCCGCGCCCTGTCGTCGAAGGGGTCTTATCGGAACTGACCACCTGACCGCACGGCTCGTCACCGCGCGGTCAGTGCGCTTTCGATAGGGCGTGAGGTTGCTAAGATGATAGCGTATTCGACAACACGGAATTGCGACCGCGAACAGGATAAACTGACATGTCTCAGGTCGTGATGGCGATCTTGATGACGCCATCGCGTTGATTTGCGAACAGGTCGTATGCCTCCTCAATCTGGTCGAGCTTGAATCGATGCGTTACAAATGGACGTAGATCGGCTCGCCCTGACTCCACAACATTCATCAGTCTTCGCATCCGCTCTTTGCCGCCCGGACACAGACTCGTAATAATTGAGTGGTCGCCGAGGCCAGCCGCAAACGCGTCGGGTGGCAATGTCAGCTTGCCAGAATAGACTCCCAGGCTGGACAGCACTCCACCCGGTCGAAGCACGCGCAGGCAACTCTCGAGTGTTGACTGGGTCCCCAGAGCTTCGATGGCCACATCTACACCACGGCCATTCGTCGCCGACAGGATCGCATCGACAGGGTTTTGTTCTCGAAAATTAATCGTTGTGTCGGCGCCGAGATGACGAGAAACCGTCAACCGCTCATTCAGTCCATCGACCGCGAAGAGCTGACTCGCGCCGCGAAGGCGTGCCCCGATCGTCGCACACAGGCCAATCGGCCCCTGAGCAAACACGGCAACGGAGTCTCCGATACGAACGCCCCCTCGCTCAGCTCCCACGAAGCCTGTGCTCATAATGTCGGGGCACATGAGGACCTGTTCGTCGGTCAGGTTGTCAGGGATCGGGGCAAGGTTCGCCATGGCATCAGGAATCAGGACGTACTCGGCCTGACACCCATCGATCGTGTTCCCCAGCCGCCATCCCCCCATCGGCTTACCGCCGCACTGGGACTGGTTGCCTCCCAGGCACGAGTGACATTGTCCGCAGGGTGTGATTGCGCCTGCGATCACACGTTGGCCAACGGAGTAGCCGGTCACGGCTGCACCAAGCTCTTCAATGACACCGACGGGCTCGTGCCCGATTGTCAGTCCACGCACAACGGGATATTCCCCTTTGAGAATATGCACGTCGGTACCGCAGATTGTTGTCGTCGTAACACGCATCAATGCGTCACGTGGACCGACCTGTGGGATTGGCTTGTCTGTTAGAACGATACGACCGGGTTCGACAAAGACTGCGGCTTTCATGGATCGTGTCTCCAGATCAGGTGATGCGGTAAAGTGTCTTCTGAACATCCAGTGAACAGATCATTCGTGAGAGGTCATTGCGGTTCCGATTTCTTCGAAGAGTTCGACCCAAGATAGCCAGATCTGATCCTCAATCGTTGCCGTACCTGCCTTTTTGAGAGCATCCAGCTCTTTTGGAGAGTGGTCAGGCCAGTGACCAATCCAGCCTTGGGAATATTCCCGGCTCTTGAGCAGGAAGTCTCGTTCATCGTCCTGGCTACACGTTAAAGGAAAGGTTTCTCCAATCACAATTGGCTTGCCCCAGTCAAATTTCTTCAACAGAGCGATTTCCTCGTCCACTTTTCCCGATTTGGGATACAGGTGGGGTGAAACAAAATCGAGATATTCGGAAGCTGCTTTATAGGCCCCGGGAAACGGCAACATCCCCATGGTGATGAGACGTGTCGGGTCGTGGCGACGAATGGAGGCCACCATCAGCGGCGTCCACTCGCGGTAGATCGCGTCGCCGTTTCGGTCACCCGGAGTGAGGCTTAAACGCTGACAAAACTCGACGTCTCCCATACGGCCCATATACCACCCCTCTTCCGGTTTCCCCGCAGCGCCCGGTTCGTTCACCAGATCATAGGCAAACACGGCGGGGCTGGAGGCACATGCACGAGCGATTGATTCCCAGAAAAAGGCCTGTGTCTTCCAGCGATCTGCCTCTGATAGCTTGTCGTACCATTCTGGCCGGTCCTTGATCTGGTAGTTCGCCAGTCCCGTAATTTTCAGATGGATCCCCGATTGCTGGGCGATGTCGAGCAACTGCTTGATTCCGTCGATGCCCTGCTGATCCACGTCACCCGGGCCCTGCAGGAGACGGGGCAGTTCGGGGTGGATCCGGGCGACGTTAGTTCCAGCCGCTTTCATTTCGGCGAATTCGCGCTTCACTCGCTCGGGGTCTTTCGAAAGCCGCTCGAGAATGTCAGCGGAAGCGTAATTGTGGCCCCAAGGAATGAATTTCTTTCCAGAGGGGTGCATCACGAAGCCCTTCAGATCGTTGGCGACTTTGACTGTCTCCATCGCGGTCGTCGGTGTTTGCTTTCCATTGTTCTCAATAGAATCTCCCTCCTCCGCGCGCGCGACGCAAAACTCACCTGAGAGCAGAACTAAAAGAATCGGAATGACGGCCTGATGGATTCTGATCATGGAATGACCCCGGCAAAATGAAATCAGCGTGGTCGCCTTGTGAACGCCCAAGGCCTGATTTCAAGCTAACACGATCTCGAGCAAGCTGCCATCAATTCCGATTTGCTGTCCTCACTCGTCGACCGGACCAGTGCACAACTGCGCCGCGGCTCCTTACACTGGCTATTCGGACCTCGTGGGAGCATTGTCTGAATTTGATCAGCGTGTCTAGATCTCGATCAGCTCGACTCGCAACCTGCCACGTACACACTGCGGTTATGAACCCGGGTTAGTCGCGCTTACTGGATTCGACACCGGCGCCCAGCGGGTCGACTACCGCCGGGGCAACATCAGATTTTGGGAGGGATCTGGTTCTAAATAAGCTGAAAGCGTTTGCACCCGGATCGGTCTTCAGGTTTCGGACCCGACTTTTGCAGTTAGTCGATTCTGGAGTACTGCAGCATGCGAACTTCGATGCGCCTGATTCGACGGAAGAGGTACCTCAACATGGCGAAGCGACAGGGCAAATCAAAGGCAACCGGGCAACGGGCGAGCTGGAAAGGGCAGCTCAGTTTTGGTCTGGTCTCGTTCCCCGTAGAGGCGTTCAACGCGCTGAATCGGCAGGATAGCGACATTCACTTCCACCAGCTTCACGCGAAGTGTCATCGTCGGATTCAATACGAAAAAGTCTGTCCAGTTCATGGCCCGGTGAAGGGAGACGAGATCGTTAAGGGTTACGAGGTATCCAGAGGAAAGTATGTTGAGTTCGACCCGGATGAACTGAGTGCGCTGCGGACTGAACGAGAAAAAGGCCTGCAGGTTGATGCCTTTCTTTCGCCTGAAACGATTGATCCCCTCTATTTTGACGGCCGGATGTACTACGTGCTTCCT
>NZ_DASWWZ010000609.1:0-10252 GCF_036405755.1 Schlesneria sp. | reverse complement strand
GGACTGGTTGTTCTCCTCAGATTGCTCCCCACCCCTTCTCACGAAGACGCAGTTACCAATGTTGGATTCAGGCCGGTAACGTTAGCCTGAGAGGGACTCACACCCTCCTGATCAAACGCCTTCACAGACGCACTAGCCCTGTCGCTCTGCGACAGGAACGCCAACCGCAGAACCAGCAAAGACCCGTCCCAGCCCGCGCAACGCCAGTGTCCACCCCTCACAATCATGCCACTGCATCAGAGTCCTCTCTGAAGCAGTGCTCCGCTGATCGAACCGAACGAACTGTGCTGAGCGATCACCCGAGAGAGCACTGCTCGGCGAAGACGTCCGAGCAGTGGCATGTCGGACTCGCATGTCCGACCCGCATGTCCACCCCGCCACGAGGGGTGAATTTCAGTTAGGGTGGCCCAGACGTCGCTCTGGACGTCTGGGTTGCCATGCAACAAGAGGCCCCGTCGCCGACCAGCCGACGCAAGCAACTGAAAAGCCTCGACCCAACAAAAGCCTCACCAAGGATGGCTCAGCCGTCACTGCCTTGCAGCAACAGATCTTACCATGCCGATCACATGCCGAGCGGTCCCGACATGAGGCTGATGATCCCGGTCATCAGTGACTGCAGCGAGGGACCGATCAGGAACACGAAACTCAGCATGAGCAGCATGAAGTAGTACAGTCGATTGCCGTTGGTATCAAACATCAGCAGGTAGAGCAGGCCACCGACCAGCGACAGGGCAGCCAGACAGGCCACTCCGTTACCGTATTCACTGACGGCGAAGTAGCGGTAGCGACGTGTAACGAACTCGGCCTGAATCTGGCGGAACTGATCTTCGATTTCGGGAGAGTTCGGCTTCTCTGGCGGATCCGGAAGTCGTGGGGGTTTCAGGTCCGATTTCGTCAGGTTGGCATACTCATCCAAATCCCGTTCGTAGATCGCCAGCACTTTTTCATAGTGCTTCAACTGAAGGTCGTAATTCTTCAGAGCAATTTCATGCTGCTTCTGCCGCTCCGGAAACGACTCTTTGTTCCGCTGCTGTTCGAGCTCAACCCTTTTCTCGTCGGCGGAAAATCGAATGCGGCTCAGTCCCAGCACTTCCGACCTCAGCCAGTAAGTCACCAGCAGTAACACCAGAAACCCGCCGATCGAGAACAGCTTGGCAGCAACAATCCGGCGTTCTCCAGACATCGTACGTTTCTCCAACGGGGGTTGAGCGGACACACGTTACTGATTCTGGTCCGCGGCGGAACTCAAGAGAGGCTGATCCGCCTTCAAACACTCAATCACCGTTTTCACGACGAGCGAGTTGGACGGCATGAACGTATGCGAAACCGGCAGGCGAATCTCTTCGGTGATCCAGTCAGCACAGACTTCGGAGTATGACACCACGCAGTCATTCTCTTCGTCGCCGAAAACGCGTTTCAGCGGGCTGATCGACTTGGTACCGATGATGCTGGTGGTGGGGACCTGGCTGGCCGCGACATGTTCCATGCGATCGTCCGAGGCGAGCAGTTGACCGCAGTCGCTGGTCGCCAGTCGGAACAGCCAGTTTCGTTTCAGTGCTTTGGCGATGCGGGAAGGGCGGACGGGGGAGCCCAGCAGGATGATGCGGGTCGGCATCCGCGTCCCCGGCGGAAGTGTCGCGACGGCCTCCCGGAGCAGGACTCCCCCCAGGGAATGCCCGATCAGGACGTAATCCCCTTGGGCGGCGAGGCGTTCGATCTTTTGTTCGAGTCGCCGGCTGATGGAGGTGAAGTTCTGGAAGGTGACACTGTAAAAGTACCACGACGGCGAAAATCCGTTCTGCTTCAACTGCCTGAGCAGCGGAAACGCGGTGATTGGAGAACGCCCCATTCCGTGAACAAACAAAGCCTGCATGGCAGTTGTCATCTCAATTCCAGACCCCAAGCGTCCCCGGCCTGTCGGTTCGGCATCCGTCACAACAGAACGCTCTGATCTTAGAGAGACCGCAAAGCGAATGCCAGAATTAACAACTGGGTCAGAGCAGACTGCACCTGCCGCGCAGTGGCACCGAATTGTTTCACGGCCTGTGGAGAACCAGGGACAGTCCCCGTTTCTCAGCTTGACATGCTCACGCTCCCCTATCCGCGACCGTCCAAACGGTTCTCCGTTCATCCGACTGACGTCAGGCGAGGGAGGGCCGCGTCGACCCGAGGATCACTCGTCGTCGTCATCGAAGTGCATCGGTTTTGGTCGTTCGGGGATGTAGGGAATGAGTCCCTGTTTCAGGGCTTCTTCCTGGATTTCCCGCTTGAGGAACCGGGCGTCGATGACGAAGCCACCTACATCGATCATCCAGGCCAGGGGATTCGATTCGTTCTGGCTGCGCAGTGACCAGTGGATGTCCATAGATTTGATCTTGAACATCTTGCGGATCAGCATCGACTTCCCCTGTCCCGTGCTTTCGGCGACTCCAAACGCCTTGTCGATGGCGGTCAATTTCATGTGCGGCGTATTCGAGCGGTCGTCCAGAAAGTTGACCCAGCCGATGGTGCGAACGATGCCACAGGCCCAGGTCGTCGGCTTGCCGCTGATCAGCGGAGTCGGTCGCTTGCGAGCCAGCTTGTCGGTCAGACGACGACAAAGTTCGGCATACTCGTCGTTCAGATGCTCACGGCAGAAATCCGCGACGAGCTGCTCAATCTGTTTCACAGCCTCCGGTTTGTCCTTGTTCTCGTTGGAGGCGGGTTTACGTTTCGGCATGGTCAGTTCACTTCGAGCAAGTCGACGTCAGATCCGTATTTAGAAGAAGGTCAGAGAAGGGGATCGATCCCCGTCCCACCCACAAACGGGAATCATCGGAAAATCCGCCGCTCCGATCAACCAGGGAGGGATTCTCGACCAAAGTAAGTGTTCAGCCCGTCCCCCCTCCAGGAAAACAAGGATCGATCCGCACCTCCTCAATTCCGCATCATGAGCGTGCATCAAGTCGTTTCGTCCAGATGTCGTCCTGTCCTCAAGTAGCCCTGTCGCTCTGTGACAGGAAAGCCAACCGCAGAACCAGTAAAGATCCGTCCCAGCCCCCCCCAACGCCAGCGGCCCCCCTCAAGATCATGCCACTGCATCAGAGTCCTCTCTGACGCAGTGCTCTGCTGAACGAAGAACCCTTGACCAATACATCACTGCCCGAAGACCCACAACGAAAAAATGTCCCCAGGAACACTCCGCAACAGAGTCGGCGACGAACCGAAAGAGGACTGCTCGGCGAAGATGTCCGAGCAGTGGCATACCCGACCCGTAGGTCCACCACGCAGGGTGTCCCGACCGCCTGTTCAGGGCGGTTGGGTTTCCGCGTGGAGATCCCCGCGAGCGTCGGTAAATCCCACTGTCTTGCACACCCGCTTCTATGAGGCCACGCTTTTTCAGCGTGGAGAACTTGTTTCCTGCCGTGCTCGAACGAGCCAAGGCAATGCTTCTATGAGGCCACGCTTCTTCAGCGTGGAGAACTACCAACCGCTGGCCTTGATCACGGGAGCGCCAACGGCTTCAATGAGGCCACGCTTCTTCAGCGTGGAGAACCGCAGTGAGCAGGTCGAGGTGAACATCATTGCTGTGCTTCAATGAGGCCACGCTTCTTCAGCGTGGAGAACACGGCCAGCCTGCCGGTGTGTTGCTGTGTCGCCACCAGCTTCAATGAGGCCACGCTTCTTCAGCGTGGAGAACCTTCCCTCAGTCAGTCCCCGGTACCACTGTTCACTTCGCTTCAATGAGGCCACGCTTCTTCAGCGTGGAGAACTTCGCGACCAAGGCACTCGACTTCCGAGGCCTCCAGGCTTCAATGAGGCCACGCTTCTTCAGCGTGGAGAACCAAACATGCACGCCGGGCAACCTATTGCGAGACGAGGCTTCAATGAGGCCACGCTTCTTCAGCGTGGAGAACTGGAGCTCTCGCAACGAACTGGTCGCCATATCCTCGCTTCAATGAGGCCACGCTTCTTCAGCGTGGAGAACGTGTTGCCTGCCGTCACATAGCAATATGCGACAACCGCTTCAATGAGGCCACGCTTCTTCAGCGTGGAGAACGTTGCCGAGTCGTATACCAACAACTCGCCCCTCCCGCTTCAATGAGGCCACGCTTCTTCAGCGTGGAGAACCTCGCATGGCATTACCGCAAGTACTCAAAGGACAAGCTTCAATGAGGCCACGCTTCTTCAGCGTGGAGAACCACTGCGTCGGCGTATCCATCGGGAACCATGTGTTGCTTCAATGAGGCCACGCTTCTTCAGCGTGGAGAACCTGCTTGCGGCATCCGGCTTGATCCTGCTCTGCGGCGCTTCAATGAGGCCACGCTTCTTCAGCGTGGAGAACTCACGCCAAGCGTTAGCAAGCGGTGTGACCGACGCCGAGCTTCAATGAGGCCACGCTTCTTCAGCGTGGAGAACTGGGCAATCAACTACCTTACAATGCAATACGGCAAGGCTTCAATGAGGCCACGCTTCTTCAGCGTGGAGAACCTCGCACACGTCGCGGACGAATAATACTATCGACATCGCTTCAATGAGGCCACGCTTCTTCAGCGTGGAGAACTGCGATTCCGGGAGAGTGTCGCGAAGTCTTTCATCGCTTCAATGAGGCCACGCTTCTTCAGCGTGGAGAACCGCTTGCTCTGCAATTCCAAAAGGGATCCGCAGTTGCAACGGCGTTTTCGAGAGGTCCTGGTTTTTGTTGCTCATCTTTCCACTGCCTCTCGTTATCGAATCTCTAACTGGCTTCCGCGTCGGCATTTCGAGGCTGCGAGCGATCACGGGGTTTCTCGCGGCACTCGACCGCTCGAAATTCACATTCACAATTTGAACCGACTTGTCAAAGAACCGGAACGAGTCATGAACGTATCCGGATTCCCGCCGCCTTGCCATCGCAGCCCAGCGACGGCACCTCAATTCCATCATTGAACGGAGTTCGAGACCAGCATGCAGGTAGACATCCCTGCGATCGAACGACCTTTCAGTTCACCCACTTCACACAATCACCGCCGTGCGTGCGGGAATCGACATTCTCGGGTTGCCCCAAAACTCGAAACACTCGTCACCACGCGCGCCAGCGGGACCCAGATTGACAATCATCACGCGGTCTTCTTCCAGATTGAGGATGTCCCAAAGCTGCTCTTTCAACGACTGACGCTGCATGGCGCTCAACTCGCAACGAAACACCGAGTACTGAAGTGCCATCCCAAAGCCGCACAGCTTTTTATACGTCAATCTCAGCCGCCGGGGATCACAGACGTCGTAACTGACCAGATAGACCGTTTTCATCATTTCCCTTTGCTCTTGAATACCTCGGAACCTCAGAGAAGGCGGAAGGCGAAAAGCCTCTTTTGATTCAGCGCGTGCAGAAGCCGGGGTAGCTGGTCAGCTCGCCCAGCAGGACGCGCGAAAGTAGTCGTGCCTGGACCTGCAGCACGCGCCGATAACTGATTCGGTAACCAAAAATCGGATGCGTGATTTCCTGTTCCATCCGTCGTTCAAATGCGGCGATCACTGCCTTGCGGCCCGGCTCCGTCAGCGTGACCGCACCCGCTCTTGAAAGGAACCTTGACTCGCTGATTTCTCCATTGTTCACCAGCATCAGAACCGTCGAATCGCCGATCAGCGGCCGGAACTCTTCCGCCCGATCCAGCGCCAGCGAAGGCCGTCCGTAGCGGGGCTTGTGAAAGAAGCCCAGCAGCGGGTCAAACCCAACAGACTGCACGGCTATGGTCACTTCCTTCGCGAGCAGAGAATAAACAAAGCTCAACAGCGCATTGATCGGATCGCGCGGTGGACGCCGATTCCGGCCGCTGAAATCAAAGACGTGTCCCCCCTTCAGCAGCCTGGCGAAACCAGAGAAGTAAACTTTGGCGGCCCGCAGTTGGATGATGAGTCTTCATCCGCAGGGTGAGGAATCCATCGTTCAATTCACCGTCAAACTCTGTGGTTGACCAATTGACTACCAATCCAGTCTTGTAGAACTGTCTTTCCCGGTAATGAGCCGGTACTTGAGTGCAGTCACATGCGGATCATTCATAGTGCCTTCCTTTGCGCACTAAGTTGTTGATCTTTTGGGTTGCGAAATCCGTGATTCTGCGGCGTCCGTGGCTCCGTACAGTATTGAATTTTTCTGGCATTGCTCTCTGACCTGCTCCAGCCACCGGTCGTACCACCAGTACTGGACGCCAAGTTGCGTTCCGTAGCCTTTACCGGGATTTCGGGCATCTAACCGCTGCCAAAGCTTTGTATGAGCGTGCATGCTGAATTTGGAATAGCCTTCCTGTTGCATTCTCTCGACGATTTGTTTGGCACTGAACTTCGGACGTTCGGCCTCCTTCACAACCCAGTATTCCTTATCGATCTGTTTCGCAAGGTCGGAGTTCGGGTCAATGAATTCAATAACTTTGTCTGCTTGATTTGGCTTTCCAACCACACGCTTCTTGAACAGCAGCCGATAGGAAAATTGTTCGCTGTTGAACTCGTCGTGAGAGAGTTGCCCGTCAAACTCGGCGATAAAAGCGGTCAGCCTGCATGGAACATGATCATTGATTTGGATGGATGACGCCTGTGCATGGGACAGCTCGGTGAACTGCAGGGCGTACATTAAATGACGATCGATCCCCCATTCTTCCCCAAACAGCTTTTTGATGTAGGTATTGAAGTTCAGGGCACAGGCCTGATAACGGCCACTCAGATAACTGTCGAGGTTCATCGTCATCTGATGTTCGATCTCATGCCTGAGCTTGATCAAAAACCGGAGATTGTTAGCAGTACCCTTATCAATAGGGCATTTGCCGTCATCGAGGCAACGTTCCAATTCCCAATACTTGTTGGCTCCTGACTTAGTTTTGTCGAAGACACGCTTCTTAGCCTTTTGTGCAAAGTAGCGGTACTCGATCTTCTTCTTTCGGCAGTACGCGTGCAGCAAGTAGGTCCAGCCGATCACCATTAGGACAATGAACGTCTCCGATTTGAAGTGGATCTGTGGATTGTTGAAAAGTTGGACCGCCGACAGTGCGGCTTCCCGCGATTTCGTGAGAAGTTCATCCGCAATCGAGTGGACACGCCTGACTCGTTTCTTCGCCATGTGATTCTCCTACAGATCCCTGTATAGGGACACGAAACTTCGGGCTTGGGCTCGCAGGAGGGCGGACTGTTCGTGGTCCGACTTGCCAGCACAGAACGCTTTACCTTTGCGAACGTCCAGCACGCAGACGGTCAGGTTGTCGGTTGTATGAGGTAGGGCCTGCATCATCAGGTGGACGATCAGTTCGGCCCGGCGTTTGTTGAGAGAATCGTCGTCCCTAAGCCAGAGTTTGATCACCGTGGGAACTCCGTCGATCAATAAGCCAACTTCGGGACGGATGTTGATCCGCAGGTCCTCGCAGAACCAGGCTCCCTCCGGCGGGTCGAACCATGTGGGCGACTTCCGACCGAGAAACTTCTTATAGCCAAGGACCAGCGGCGGGTAGTGCTTTCTCCGGGATGGTTCGGTCTGTCCCGTGGCAACCGCGTCGAGATAGTCCTTCCGCTTACCATTCTTATGCATGCGGACGACGGCCTCCCGAAACTGCTTGTAGAGGTCCGGCGGAATGTCGTAACCCTCTTCATGCTGTTTGCGGATTTCCCGTACGACGGTGAGTTGCTGTTCCGGGGGCTTCGTGGCGAAGTTCAGGAACTGCGTCAGGGAGACTTTGACTTCGGGAACAGATTCGGGCATGGTCAATCCTTTCGCAATTTACGGGCGTCCATGCCCTGTGAGGCAGCAAACCTGGCTGCGGGGACGGTAACGGGAATTCGGCCGGTCAATAGACCTTGACTGAGGGCTGCTTTTTAAGCCAACAATCGCTCCAGAAACTCAATATTCAAATATAGGGTAGGCGAGAACGAATCATTGATCTCAACGATCCGCTTCTGTTCGTTGACTGGCGGCGGTGGCACGGGAAGAAGCACCACGCAGGTGTTGAGGTTGTTAGTGAATTCAACCCTGGACCCAGGTGAGATAGGCCAGACGGGGGTAATAGGGGTGTTCATTGAGCATCCTGACGGGAATCAGCTCTTCGTCCGTGAAGAGGGTTTCACTTTCATCTTCACCTAAAAGCACATCCGCCAGGTCCAATGCACAAGTCGAAAGGATTGACATAGAATCTCCTCAGAAATCGGCGTGACTGGTCCTCCATAACGCTAGACTAAGAGATGCAGGAAAGGGACCTCGCAGTTTGCGTGCGGGTTCGCGATTAGTGTTGTTGCGTTACGCTTCCTTCATGTTTGCAAACAGGCCAAATCCCCGGAATCGGCCGCTGCCGATGGCGATGGGGCCCGGTACCGCAAACGGAAATCGCACTTTGACGTGGTACCGTGGTGCGGCGTCTAAGTTCTGCGGTGGGAGGTAGCGCGATGCCGATTCGACCCCTGCCTGATAGCCGACCGTCCGCCAGACGAATTCGGCCCGCTTCATCAGTTCGTCGGAATACCCTGCCTGACGAAAGGCTTTCCGAATCAAACTTTCGACTCTGGCCTCCAGCCGCTTCAGCAATCGCTGTTGTGTCTGTGCATCGCGAACGTCTCTGAGTTTTCGCCGAAGATGATCGGGATCATCATACCCGGGAAGAATCACGGGCGTGACCGTCGACCATGTCGTTTCAGGTTCGATGTAGCTCCTCAAAACAGAATCCGATCTGGGAAGGATCGTCAGCAGCCCGGCGGGTCCCTGATGATTGAACAGTTCAGCTCCCGCCATCATCCTGGTCGCCCAGGCAATCTCTTTGCTGCAATGGGGCGGGGCCACGATCAGGACTCGACGGATCGATTCGAATCGCTTTAACTTCGCGTTGAACGTCGGAAGAGCCAGATACTGAAACCGGTCGGGAATCCCCTGACCACTGAGGGGGCCCGAACCATCAGCGACCTTTCCATGAATGAAGGAGTTGATTTGATCTGGTGGCCAGCCCTGCTGGCGTGCCATTTCCGCCACGGCGTGGCGGAGCATTCCCACCACTTCCCGCGTGTGACGCAAGGGGTCAAATGCCTTCACCCCGCTGGCGTCCGGCTCCAGGATCTTAAACGCGACGAATGGCCGTATGCCTGGTTCTGCCGCACGCCGATAACGAACCACGCGGAAGACGGAAATGGGTGGGACGGGGACGAACCCGTTCGGGCCGATCCTGTTCAGGAACCGCTCATGTCTGAGGTCGAGCGCGTCGTAAGTACCAGGAATAGGAACCCGCAGGGGGGACCCGTGAGAACCGGAATCCGGTGTCCAGACTTCACCGGGTAACGACGCGGCATCCGCTTCGGAAATCAGTCGGGCGTCGCCGGCGATCTGATCGATTCCCCAGCCGAAATGAGTCATCGATCTGGCAATTGACTGGATCGCCTCAAAATGAGATTGCCCCTGCGGGGATACGGGGAAGAGAAAATGCAAGGTGTTATCGAGCAGGTGGAGTGGTCGTACATCCTTCTCGACACGGAATTTTGACATATCCGTGTCGGTGTCACCCCGGGCCCACGCCGCTGTCATTAAGTCGCCCGAGTTATTCGGGACGTACATCCGAAAACCGATTGAATCGGGTTTCACAGGGGGGGTGACAATGGAAGGAATGACGGTTTCCAGCCATTTGAGCGCTGGCAGAATGGTGTCATTCAGTTGCTCGGGCGTCCATCGTCTGGTCGCTGAAGCAACCATCCCCTGAAACAAGCGAAGGGGGGAAGGGGGCCACTCTGGTTCCCCTTCATTCGTTCGTCCATGAAACTGGGGAACGGGATCAAGAAATCGTAGCGTGATGCACAGGATCCGATTCATTAGTTCTCCTCCGCTGATGGCGCTGCAACGTCGGCGCTACGTCCCCGCGATCGCTTAGGTTTGGTTTTGCCGTCACCTTTGACGTCTGCTGCGGCATTCTTAGGATCGAATTCGACCGTTTTACCTGCCGCGATACCGAACGCCTGGGCGGCGGCGGTGGCGTACTTCAACGCTGCGGCCCGGGTAATATCGAGGGGCTCTCGTGTTCCATCGGAGTGAACCAGTTGGAACACCCTGGGCGTTTCGCCCGGCACCAGATTGCAGCCCTGACGCAGGTACGTTGACGCATTCGAGGTCAGTGCGACCAGTGCCAGGCCGAAGATATACCGTCGCAGGGCAACGGTTTTCTCTTGATCGGTCCCTGCTGAAAGTAGTCTCAAGGCCGCCAGACTCAACGTCGCATCACGGCGGATGCCCCCCTTTGCGATGACTCCACCGTGGGACCCCGTCGCTGGTACGTGAATGAAT
>NZ_DASWWZ010000608.1:0-3651 GCF_036405755.1 Schlesneria sp. | reverse complement strand
GCCTGCATCCAGTCCCCCCCTATGTTGAATGACAGGCCCACTCCAAACGCTCGGTGTTCGGAGGACATGGCTGAGCGAAAGTCTCTACCCGACGGCTTGGGTCGCCGTACAGAGAGCAATTCGTTCGGCACCGTCCATGTCTTCTATCAGGGCTGGTGAAAATGGCGATCCGCAAAATCCAGGAAGATGCCCCAGTCTTCACGGTTCATCTCGTGCTTTCCGGGACGGATGTAGTAGCCCAGCGGGCTATCGACAAGAGTGCGCAGTTCCGGCTTTTTGCTGACGCGGAGTCCCTCTGAGTTGAGCAATTGATAGACGGGATGAGCCGCTTTCAGCATCTCGAACTGACCATCAGGATTGGCCCACTGGTCCTCAACCGCGTTGGAGTACAGCACGGGACGGGGAGCACAGAGCGCGGCCAGGCAGTGCTGGTCAAACGGAAGCTTGTCCGGCCGTTCATTGAAGAGCGGAAAATTGTCGCAGAACCAGTGTGGAAATGACGTATTGATTCGTCGAATGGTTTCGACATCTTTCCGGTCGATGTCAACTCGATCGGGAGCCGTTCCCCCACATCCTGCCTGATGAGGAATTGCCAGGGCGATTCGTTCGTCCATCGCGGCTGCGAGCACTGACGTCTTGCCGTTGCGTGAATGTCCTACGACGGCGATTCGCCGATCGTCGATTTTGTCACGATGTTTTTCCAGCAGGAAGTCCACCACCCGATGGTATCCCCAGGCCCAGGCGGCAATCGTCCCGGCATCCGTCGGTTTCGGCGATGTCTGCCCCTTGTCATAAAACGAGGGTTGAATTCCGTCGGCGAAGTCCGCGGTATCCGGATCAATATCGCCGCTATAGAAGCCGGCGAAGCCGTATCCTCGGTCGATGATCAGATCCAGATTCCAGACCTGAGTCTGGCCGCCCCGCCCCTGTTCGGTGGCTCGTTCGTTTTCTGAGCCGCTGCAGGAACGATAAACCCATGCCTCGGGGACATGCACCTTGGGATGGTGAGTGACTGCGTGATTTCCGCAAAAGTTCATCCCCACGAACACGGGGACTTTCGTTCCCGCGGGGACGTTATTCGGCAGCACCAGTATCACATGCAATCGATGCTTCAGGTCGGGACCGAAAAACGCCAACCGGCTTTCGCTGATGGTCGCTTTGCCGTCCAGAAATGCCGGATCAGTGAAGAGAACTTCTTCGACCACCCACTTCTGCGGCCTGGCAGGGAGATAGCCGTACATATAGTGCTGGAACAATTCCTTCAGCTCAGGTCGTCGCTTGCTGTTCCAGTCCGCTGCGGACGTGATTTTGGTTCCGTCCAGCATTTCGAGCGGATCAGGAAGCTCTGCCCTTGCAGGCAGAGCTTCGAAGGCCGGGAGATCCGCGGCCCTCACCGGTATCCATGAAACTAGAATTCCCAGCAGGACGAACGACCCGATTCTGAACGTCATAGACTCACTTTCTGCACAAGACTGTAAGCCAAAACCGCCGTCAGCAAGAATGAGTTATCCCTGTGGGATGGTCAGTTCCACCAGATCAGACTTGTTATTCTGCAAGTCACGGGCGACGTTCGCATCGACGAAGTCGCTGTGGCAGGAAGCCTTGTCTGCTGCTGGCGGCGTCATCACCTTCTTGGTCTTCGCAGCCAGGCGGTGGATTTCATCGGGCGACAGAACACCTCGCTTGGCCAGAATCTCCTGTTGCTCTGGTGAGAGAGCCGCAGTCACTTTCGCCTTTTCCCACTTGTACTGTTCGTCCTTGCCGGACGAAAATTCAACGATTTCCTTACTGATGCGGACGCTGCACCAGTCGTGACCGCACATCGCACAGAAATCGGTGTCGACGTCGAGATCCTCGTCGTGGTAGGCCCGCGCTGTATCGGGATCGAAACTCAATTCGAAGTGTTTCTCCCAGTTCAGTGCCGCTCGTGCCTTGGTCAATTCGTCGTCACGATCGCGAGATCCCGGGATTCCCAATGCCACATCTGCGGCGTGGGCAGCAATCTTGTAAGCGATACAGCCTTGTTTGACGTCATCTTTTTTCGGCAGTCCAAGGTGCTCTTTCGGTGTGACGTAACAGAGCATCGCAGCGCCGTGGTATCCCGCAGCCGTGGCACCAATACAACTGGTGATGTGGTCGTACCCGGGGAAGATATCAGTCACGAGCGGGCCCAGCACGTAGAACGGAGCACCGTGACAGAGTTGTCGCTGAAGCTTCATGTTGAATTCGATCTGGTCGAATGGGACATGTCCCGGACCTTCAACCATGACCTGAACCCCTTTCCGCCAGGCACGCTCGGTCAGCTCGCCCAGTGTCACCAGTTCAGCCAGTTGCGCCTGATCTGTAGCGTCCGCCAATCCACCCGGACGCAATCCGTCACCAATTGAGAACGTGACATCATACTCACGCATGATATCGCAGATCGATTCCCAGTGATCGTACATCGGGTTCTGCTTGCCGTGCACCAGCATCCACTTCGCCAGGAGGGATCCACCACGACTGACGATCCCGATCAGTCGCTTCTTGATGAATGGCAGGTGCTCGCGCTGCACACCGGCGTGAATCGTGAAGTAATCGACCCCTTGTGCGGCCTGCTCCTTGAGGGACTCAAGAATGATTTCCGGTGTCAGTTGTTCGATTCGCCGTCCGATGATCATCGAATAGATGGGGACCGTGCCGATTGGAACCGTGCTGTTGCGGACGATGGCGTCGCGGCAGGCGTTCAGATCGCCCCCCGTCGACAGGTCCATGACGGTGTCCGCCCCCCAGCGTTCGGCCCATTTCAGCTTTTCGACTTCTTCATCCGTGCTCGATGAAACCGGCGAAGCACCCATGTTGGCGTTCACTTTGGTTTTTGACGCCCGTCCGATTGCCATGGGATCGAGTTTGTACTGCAGGTGAACCTTGTTCGCAGGGATCACCATCCGCCCAGCAGCGACTTCATCGCGCACCTGCTCGGGTGTCAGATGCGGTTCACGTTCGGCAACTCGCATCATCTCTGGAGTGACGATTCCCCGGCGAGCAAACTCGAGCTGGGTGACAGGCTGAAAACCAGCCGGGGGCTCCCAGGCGTCCGCCTGTTCGTGGGACTGCTGCCCGGCGTCACGACCGTATCCCGATTTGAGTTTCCAGTCCAGCGGCATGAAGTCCCAGGCCGTTTTCTCAGACGGAGCGGGCATTCCCGGTGTGTCTGGCGACGCAAACGTCAGAGCCCCTGCGCGACCAGGTTTTAATGCAGGCTTTAACGCAAAACTGCCAGGAGTCGTCCCCTGAGCCGTCGTGGATGGATTTTGCCCGAGCGGCGGAAGTTGATAGGTGCGTTCTGTCGTCATGCAATATCTCTCTTGAGTTAGCCCGAGTGGCGTAACTGTTTTGCGAGTGGAAAGTCTCACGCCCCGGTCCGTGCGACGGACAGTCAGGTCCTTCTGGCAAGCGTGGCTTGGGCTGCAATAGTATTCCATTGCGGCTCACTTTTCAAAAGGGGGGAACAACTTATGTGATGTGCGAACGTCGCTCGTCCAGTAGAAAACGCTCACTCGCGATCCTTTCCTGATCACGACCTGCTGACCAGACTGCATTCCCAGTCACTGATCAGCGTTTTTCTCATTCTCACAGGCTCTTTGTCTGCCGTTCGCGGCGAAGTGACCGCTC
>NZ_DASWWZ010000607.1:0-5046 GCF_036405755.1 Schlesneria sp. | reverse complement strand
GCAGTCTTCATTCAAGCAGGTTTACCCTGCTTCTGATGCAAACCAGTTCTGAAACAAGCCTATGCCACTGCATGACCGAGGACGGTCATACAGTGGCATAGGCGGCCGACGGTGCTGAACTTATGGGGTTGCCTGGCCATCGGTTGCCTGATGACCTGTCATACTCTCAATCACAACGCGATAAAAAATCGGTGTCAGGTGCGACTTGTCGACCTGCCCATGGCGTGACTTCCAGACACTGCACCCCGGTTCCCACCATTCGGGGTGTGCCTGCAGGATCTGCCATGCGCGTTGACGTTCATCCGACGTATTGACGGGGTGTGAATCTTGCTCGCGGATTTGCACCCCGGCACCCGAGACAGAACGCTCTGGCCGCCGCTGGGATGCATCATTCGGTTCAGGAATTTCTCCGAGTTCCTCAAACCGCCCCGTGATGATGACACTCGTCCAATCATAGACCCCGTTGATCTCATCGGCTTCGACGCAAACACGAGGATTGCTCCGCATCCATTCGATTTTTTGCCCCAGAGTCGTGAATCCATAAAGCGAACGAGTGGATTCATGCAGCCCAAGATAGACCGGAACGAGATAGGGTTGATTCTCATGAGCGCAGGCCAGCCGTACGAGGCGATTGCGGCGGAGCACTCGAAAGCATTCCTCCTGAGACAATTCGCGAATCAGCATTACCAATCCCCTTTCCACTTCCGGTCAGCGTGAAGGTGAAATTCGGTCCCGATCGATCTGGCGAGGCATCTCAGCAGTACGTCGCCTCCCACAAATGGGGGTCCTACTCGACGGATCTCTGTTTCGTCGATCAGCAAACCAGAGAACCGTGACCAGAGCGGGGCAACGAACCTGTAGAGGAGAAGCCATTTCGCATCATACGACTCCGCAGCCCGACATGGGTAGCCTCTTTCCCCACTCGAAGCGAAGAGATCGGCGAGGAAAGCCACGTGACATCTGGACGAGATACTGTGGAGTCAACTGCGGAGGCCAGTCTCACGTCTCATATTCCGCAGGGGACGCCGTTATGAGCCTGAGTTTTGTTTGATTCCCGTCACGTTGACGCCGCTGCCGATCAGCAGATTCTGGTTGTAGACCCAGCGATAGATCGCCCCTGTTTTTTCGGGGGGCAGCAATCGCAAGTCCGTAAAGCCAGCGGCCTCAAACCATGACAGGAGTTCCGCTTCGGTGTGGTGGTACTGGTACTGGGGAGCAAACCAGTCGAAGGTATCGCAGACACGGTTTTCCCGGTTGGGATGAGCACTGAAATTCACGACCTTGTTCAGGACTTTATTGACCACTGGAATTCCTCCCAGCCAGCCTCCCCATTCGCACCACCGTTCCAGTTTTTCCGGTGCCATTTGCGTGGTATGACGACGAAGACTTGTATTGAGCCGCTCCTGCCACCACTGATTGCGGCGGTAGAGCCAGACGGAATAGCGTCCTCCCGGTTTCACGAGTTTCGCGACCGCGTCAAACACCGACCGTGTGTCGGCATCATGATGCATGACCCCAATCGAAAACACAAAGTCGAACGAAGCAGGCTCAAGCGGCAGTTGCTTGAGATCCGCCTGCAGAAACGAAACGTTCGGCAGATGAGCGCAAAGTTGTTTTGCCTTGGAGACGGCCCGACTGTGATCGGCGCCGATCACGGTCGCACCGGCTTCTCCGCAGACTTTGCTGTAGCGTCCTCCGCCACAACCGGCATCGAGCACTTTCAGCCCATGAAGGTCCTCCAGGCGAACGCCTGTCTTCGCCTGAAATGTGGCACGGTCCTCATCGTCATGGGCAACTTCGTATTTCGTCCACTGCCGACCGAAACTGGCCAGATGCTGATCCTGAGTGAAGCGAGGAATCCCCTCCTCAAGCGGGACACACATCCCGCAGCCGCTGCACTGAAGGGAGTCGCTGCCCGCTTGAAATGCCGCTCCACAACCGGCGCAGCGCAGAAGTTCCACAAGGCCGGGCGAAATCTCGCCACGGGTCGATCGATGAGCCGATTCCAAAGGAGTGTCCTGACTGCAACAAATAGATGACGGCAAACTGTTCGCCAGTCAAAAGTGTCATCCACTTATGTCGCGGGAGCAACATCACCGCAAATTTTTCCCTCACCCTGCGCGACAGAAAGTCCCGGTGGCACAACGATCTGCAGTCGCACAGAGCGACGTTCGCGCCAGAGCGAAGATGAAGCACTTCGGCGGCACTCACCACGGCCCGACAGCGCTCAGATGTCGAGCAGGACGGTAACAGGTGGCGCCTACGAATTCCGGTTCACGGGGGTGCTGCCCCCGCCACCAGTTTGAAATCGCTATCTGGAAGACTATCATTCGGAAACGTTTGCTTTCCTCCCACCGCAAAGGAAATCCCGCCCGTGAGTTCACTTGCCATCCTTGCTTCGAACGCCAAGTCACAGCTCGATGCCCACACCTACGAAACGGTGCAATGGCATTTCCACGAATCAACCGGGAGCCCGTTCTGGCTCGAAAAAGCAAAGACCTACAATTTCAACCCGCTCAAAGAGGTCAACTGCTTCGACGATCTGAAGAAGTTTCCGCTGTTTGAAGATGAATGGCTGCGCGGTGGGCCCATCAGCCGCTGGATTCCGAAAGGCCTGGCCGGAAAGCCTGCCTATGTCTTCGAGACCGGTGGAACGACCGGCATTCCCAAGAGCCGCATGGTCATCGAAGACCACTGGATCGATTACGAGAACTTCAGCCACACGCTGCCCGACGAATATTTTCCGAAAGGGGCGAACTGGCTGATGCTAGGCCCTTCCGGTCCACGTCGTCTCCGTCTGGCCGTTGAACACCTCGCTCAATACCGTGGCGGCATCTGCTTCTGTGTCGACCTTGATCCTCGCTGGGTCGTCAAGCTGCTGAAGAAGGGAAAGATCAAGGAAGCCGAAGACTACAAAGAGCACGTCATCGATCAGGCCCTGACCATCCTTTCGGCAAACCACAACATCCAGTGCGCCTTCATGACGCCCAAGCTGCTGGAAGCACTGGCCATGCGGCTGATTGATGAAGGTTCGAGCATTGCCGAGAAAGGGATCAAGGGGATCTTTGCGGGTGGTACCGAGTTCACCCCGCAGTGGTATCGAACCTGTCGCGAAGAGTTGCTCGGTCCCGATGTCTACATCACCCCGACCTACGGGAACACGTTGATGGGTCTGGCCTGCGGCAAGCCCTTCGATCCTGCGGACAACTACAAGATTACCTATTACGCTCCGCAGCCTCGCGCGGTCATCGAAACGGTCGACTTCAAGGACTACAACCAGCTTGTCGGCTATGGAGAGACCGGACGCGTGAAGCTCTACACGATGACGAAAGAGCTGTTCATTCCGGGCTTCATGGAACGGGATGAAGGGGAACGCGAGATGCCCCACGAGAAATATCCCTGGGACGGCATCAGCGGCACCCGCCCCTTCCACGAGTACGCGAAGACCACCACCGTTGGTGTCTATTAATCGCGTCAGGCATCGAGAAAACCAGAGTCCGCGGGCCTTTCATGCTGTATGAAGGCCCGCGACTTCGTGCATTCACTGGCAGCATCTTTCTGTGAAGGCTGAGTCATGTTTGATATTCCCATTCTTCGCTTCGGTCAGACCTACGAGTCAATGGAAAAACAACCGGTCGTGCACTTCGACACGGGGGAACCAGTGGCGCAGCTCCATCAGGCCACCGGAGCCATGGTCAAACTGGACCTGAAGAAATCACAGAAAGCCCGCGAGGCCCTGCGATCACTCTCGATCGCGCAACTGATCGGCATTTGCAAGTCCGCAGCAAAGCTCTATCTGGAAGAAACTCTTCCGTGCGGCAATGGGTCGCTCTCACCCGAAGAGTTCTGTCGGATGCAGTCCGCGACGACGGGACTTCCCGAGCACATGTGCGCGACGAACATGCGCAAGAACGCATTCGTCCTTGGACACATGGACGAAGTTCTCGACGCACTGACACGCGGCCTTCCCTACGAGATTCTCGAAAAGGGATACGGAAAAGAATCACGGGGTGTCATGGTTTCCTTCCAGGCGACCACTCCCGTTTTCGGTATGGTGCTGCCGAATAATTCACCCGGAGTTCACACGCTGTGGCTGCCTGCGATTCCGATGCAGATCGGACTGTGCATCAAGCCCGGCTCACAAGAATTCTGGACCCCTTATCGAATCACTGAAGCCTTCTTCAAAGCGGGACTGCCGCGCGAAGCCATTTCGGTCTATCCCGGTGGCCATGATGTCGGGGGGGCGGTCATGACCGACTGCCAGCGAGCCATGATTTTCGGTGGCCAGAACACCGTCGATCAGCACGCGGGAAATCCTCGCATTTCCGTCCACGGCCCCGGCTTTTCCAAGATCATTCTCGGCGACGACGTCGTGGACCGTTGGGAAGAGTACATCGATCTGATGGTCGACAGCGTCATCGCCAACAGCGGTCGAGGCTGTATCAATGCCAGCGGAATCTGGGCTTCGCGCCATACCCGTGAGATTGCCGACGCGGTCGCACAGCGTCTGGGCCCCATCGCACCACTCCCCCCGAACGACCCGAAATCGGCTCTCGCCGCATTCACCACTCCTGGTGTCGCTGACGCGATGAATGCTCAGATTGACGAAGGTTGCCAGGCCGAGGGTGTCACGGAAGTCACCGCCAAGTATCGTCAGGGAAGCCGACTCGAAAAGCGAGAACGGTGCGACTACCTCCGTCCTACCGTTGTGCATTGCACCGGCCCCGATGTCCCCCTGGCGAATACCGAGTATATGTTCCCGTTCGTCTCGGTTGTCGAATGCCCGCAGAACAAGATGCTCAGCCAGATCAAACAGACTCTGGTCTGTACCGCCCTGACCGAAGATCCCAAGTTCAAGCAGCAGTTGCTCGACGCGACCAACATTGACCGCTTGAACATTGGCAAGGTGAAGACCATGCAACTGAACTGGCTTCAGCCGCATGAAGGGAACATCGTCGACTTTCTCTTCCGGAATCGCGCGTTCCAGGATACTCCACCCGCTGCGCACTGATGCGGGCGAAGTCAGTCGTGTAACGTCACTGTCTC
>NZ_DASWWZ010000606.1:0-5978 GCF_036405755.1 Schlesneria sp. | reverse complement strand
TGCCAGTTCCGTTGCGGAGCGACTGGGCCTGGCGAGCCCCAATGTTCTCTACCGATGGAAACAGACGCAGCTTGAGGAGTCGGGCCCGATCGCAAGCACGCTGGAAGCGCGAGTCCACGAACTGGAAGTGGAGCTTCAGCGAGTGATTCGGGAGCGTGACATCCTAAAAAAAGCGTTGGCCATTTTCGGCCGCAACGAGTGACAGACATCTACGCTGCCGTGCCGGGTATCGCACAATCAAGCAGTGCTCAAACCAGTGTCGTGTGCGAGGTGTTGGGAGTCAGTCGGTCCGCGTATTACGCCTGGAGAGAGCGTATCCCCAGCGGGCGAGAATCTCGTGACACGCGACTGGCTCAACAAATCCAAGCCATCTTTTGGAACCATCGCCGCCGTTATGGCGCGCGTCGAATTGCGGAGGAGTTAGCCGATCAAGGAGAGATCTGCTCACCGCGAAAAGTGGCTCAACTGCTGAGTTTACAGGGGCTGCGGGCCATTCAACCGAAGTCTTTCGTCCCCAAGACAACGCAGAGCCGACATCGTTTAGGGTACAGCCCGAATTTGTTACTTGAGGCTCCTGAGCCGAGTTCATTGAATGATCTTTGGGTTGGCGACATCAGCTACGTCCCCCTGACGGACGGGCGTTTCTGCTATCTCGCTGTTCTCATGGATCGCTATTCACGGCGGATCGTCGGCTGGAATGTCGATCAGTCGATGACAGAAGAACTGGTGATCCCCGCTCTCCAGGCTGCAATCCGTGACCGTCAGCCCGCCCCGATGATGATTCACCATACCGACCGAGGAGGGCAGTACGCGGGAGGCCGGTATCGCGCGATCCTTCGTCGGGCAGACTCCCGACAAAGCATGAGCCGTGCTGACAACTGTTACGACAACGCCTTCATGGAATCTTGCTTCGGCACCCTCAAGACAGAACTCGAAATGACCGACTACAAACATCACCGCATCGCCCGGCGTGAGATCGGTGAGTACATCGCTTACTACAACCTCAACCGAAAACACTCCGCCCTCGGATACTTGACCCCACATCAGTTCGAACTGCAGGAATGATTTCTTGTGTGTTGAACTGTCCGTGAAATCGTCAGCACCTCAGCGTGTCAGGGTGTCGGTCCAGAAGCCATCCGATGCACCCGCGTGGTTGTGCAAAAACCAATGCCCACTCGTTCTCGCCCTGCCAACTTGTGGTCACGGTCAAAACGTCATTTTGGCGACAAAGCTTTCACACGGCACCGAAGTCTTCTTCGACAGGACCGCTGATGTTCCACGCGGTCGTTCGGCTCTCGATGACTGATTTCAGGTGGTGACAGAGATCCTCACCGAGCGGCATGTCGCTAACTTCCTTGCCGTTTCGCACAGGAGGCTCTCATGAAAACGCATCGGATTCGAATCGCAGAATGTCTTTGATCATCGACGATACCGCCACAAATTCCGATTGCGTCGCCGTACTGGGGTGGGAAGTAATCGGTGATTACAGAATGCGGAATCGACCGCAATCAGGCGGTTCTGTCTCGCGGGAATTTGGATCCTGCACTACGTTACTCGACTCGAAGCAGGATGACAAAATGTTAGTGCGGCTTCCTGCGCGCGAGTGGGAGGCTGAAAGGCCCCGGGAAAATTTGACTTAAACTCTTGCAGGTGCTGTTGGTGGAATTGACTGCGTATCACGAAGCCGGGCATGCGTTCATGGCGGCGTTTCTGGGAGGGAAGGTTCGGTCGGTGACGATCGAACCGGATGACGATGACGGTCCGCAGCGATTTGGGGATACTCAGGTGGTCTGGCGGACGTCTCGCATGTCCGAGCGGAAGTTGTGCGAGAACTGTATTCAGGTGTCGCTGGCCGGGCCGGTGGCAGAAATGCTCTATTCGGGTGACCCCTACCATCCGGGGTTGGTCGCGGAATGGGCCAGTGACTGGCAGGCTGCCTGGGAAGCCGCTGCGACGCTGTTTTCCGATCAGCGGAAACGACTGGAATACCTGGAGTCAGTGACGGGTGTGCTGTACCGAATGCTGGATTCCGAACCCAACTGGTCCGCCGTCGCTTCCTTGGCTGATAGCCTGCTGGCTCATGAAACTCTTGAAGCCGAAGAGGTCGAGGAGATCGTCGGAGAGTGGCTGGATTGGTAGCGGGAATTTGTTCGCAGGTGAGCGACATCTCCTGTTGGAATATTGCCTCGAATAATCTTCTTACCGACGTTGCTGGGGCACGGTCGAGGCTTTGAACATCGCCGTTGTCGTGTTCGGTGGTCGTATGCTGCATGACTACAGTCGCAGCGGCTTGCGGCTTATGATGCAGTGCCGGGTTGGTGAGGGTGGGGATCTCAACGCAAACACTGGATACGTGAATGACCGCGGAACTGGCGCAAATGGAGTTACTCGCTCAAGTCGACGATCTGATCGCGCGACTGAGGGGGTGGGTGGCTGAACCGACGCCGTGGGAGCCGGTCCAGCAGAGTCAGTCACTGGTAAAACGTTTGCTGCTGCGTCTGGAGCCATTGCGTGCTCGTGTTGAGGCCCCGCTGGTCGTGGCAACATTCGGGGGGACGGGGGTTGGAAAGAGTTCCTTAGTCAATGGACTGGTCGGTCATGAAGTGACGACGGCGGGACGGGAACGGCCGACCACGACGTTGCCCATCGTGCTGGCTCATCCGCAGACGGATCTCTCGACGTACCACCTGCCACTGGACTCCGGAGACGACGAGTTGCAGATCGTGCGCGTCGAGTCTCCGCTGCTGCGCGACATCGTCATCATTGATTGTCCCGACCCCGATACCACGGAGTCCGAGACGGCGACCAGTAACCTCGCTCGCCTGCATCGGCTGCTTCCTTATTGCGACGTACTGCTGTATGTGGGGACACAACAGAAGTACCGTTCCGCACGCGTCAGCGAAGAACTGATGCAGGCAGCCAACGGATGCCGGGTGGTGTTTATTCAGTCGCATGCGGATCTCGATTCGGATATTCGCGACGACTGGAGAAAGCAGCTCAGTCCGCAGTTTCAGGTTGCGGAGATGTTCTTCGTCAATTCCAAGCAGGCACTGCAGGAACAGAAGAATGGGATTCGGCCGACGGGAGAGTTCGGGCGGTTGCTGGACCTGTTGATGCAGGAGCTTTCGGCGACCCAGCGTGTTCGGATTCGCCGCAGTAACCTGATGGGGCTGGTGCAGGAAGTCCTGACACACGCTCGCGAAGTCCTGGCCAATCACGCTCCGCTCGTGGCAAGGCTCGAGAAAGCTCTGGCAGAACAGCGTCATCGGACGACCGAGCGAATGGCCGAACGGCTGGAAGAAGAACTGCTGGTCAGTCGAGGGTTGTGGGAGCGGCGGTTGCTCGGACAAGTGACCGAAATGTGGGGCTACAGCCCGTTCGCGTCGATGCTGAAGCTGTGGCATAGTCAGGCCAGCCTGCTGGCTTCGTTTTCGCTGATGCGGTCTCACACGACGGCCCAGATGGCACTGGTCGGGCTGGTGCACGGAACTCGCTGGCTGACGTCGCAGCAGCAGGAACACGAGGCAGAGCGCCGGCTGGAGTCTTTATCATCGCTGGGGCTGACTGATTCGGAACTGCGGGAAGCCCAGATGGTGATCTCGGGACATGTTCACGCAGCCAAGCTCGATCGGCCCCTGCAGGACACCAATGCCCTGGAACATTTGCGCCATTCCGCGGCAGGGATTCAGCTTGAGTTCCTGACCGACGCCGCTCGGCGGATTGACGTGCTCATTCTGGAAGCGGCCAAACGGCACTCGCACTGGACGACCCGGCTGGTGTACGAGGCGTTGTTCATACTGTTGCCCGCCTTCCTGCTGTATCGCGTGGGCCGCAACTTCTTTTATGACTCGTTCTGGCTTGAGAAGCCTCTGCTGGACACGAACTTCTATATCCCGGCGCTGCTGTTTTTTGTGATCTGGGTTGCGGTGTTCGTGATGAGCTATACGGCACGTTTGCGACGAGGTCTGACCTCCCGGATTGAAGTTCTGGCCCGCGAACTGGCTCGTGTCCAGGCGGGAGCAGGTTTGTTTCCCGAACTGGAGCAGCGGTGCGCGGAGTTCTCTCGCCACCGTGATCGGCTGGAGCAGTTCACGGCGAACCTGGAGTCGATTCGGCAAAGCTTTGCCGTGGGGGACGGCGTCGAGCGACTGAGCCTGAAGCAAAGCGCCGTGGCGAGCAAGGCGAAGGAGGCGGGTTTGGTCGAACAGGTTTAATGCCGTTCAGTGAATAATCCCGAATGCACGTCTCCGACGCATGAGATGCGCGATCGCCGACTTGTCGCGGATGTATTTCCGTGCGAAGAGGACAATCAAGGAAGGACTAGTTTGTGGCCCTTGTTCCCTATACCGCATCCTGCTGTTCGAACAGTTGCCGCAGATGGACCAGGTTGTCTGCAATAAAGTGAGGCGGTACGGCGGCCGATTCAAAATCCTGGCGTTTGCTGATACCAGTCAGCACGCCAGTGGTTGTCAGGCCGATTGCGAGGGCGCCGGCGATGTCTGTATCGTATCGATCGCCGACCATCATGACTTCCGACGGCTGCAGACCAATACGGTGGAGTGCCTGGTCGTACATCCCGCGGTTGGGCTTTCCGATCACCGTCGGGGCGACTTCGGTGGCGGCCTGAAGCAAGGCAAGGATGCTGCCTGCTCCGGGGAGCAGTCCTCGTTCGCTGGGATAACTGGGATCGGAATTGGTTCCGAGAAAGCGAGCTCCGTTACGGATCGCCAGCGAGACGCGAGCGAGTTCCTCGTAGGTGACTTCGAAGTTAATTCCTGCGATGGCATACGTCGCTTCGGTCGGTTCCAGGGTCAGTTCAAACCCGTACTGCTGCAGAGCGGAACGGAGTCCATCCTGCCCGACGATGATGATCTTGCCCTTGGGCCAGCCCTGTTGCTCAATCTGTTCGGCGAGCCAGCCTGCGGTTGCTTCCGCACTGCCGAGGATCTGTTCGGGCCGGGCTTTCACCCCCATTTCCGTCAGTTTTTCCACAAACTGGACGGGGGTTCGGCTGGCGTTGTTGGTGACGCACAACCACTTCCGACCTGTTCGTTCCAGATAGTCGAACATTTCCTGGACGCCCGGCAGGAGTCGCGTTCCGACGTAGATGACGCCATCCATGTCGAACAGGACACCACGGACTTGCCGAAGACGAACGGGGGTGGTTGCAGACACGGAATCCCTTCAGAAGCAGTCGGTCGGACGGTGACGAATCGGTACGAGGGGAAATTCACGGATATGCCGGATAACGTCAAGGGTCGCTCCCATTCCCATTTTCTGCGATTTGCACCGAAACTTTTTCCGGTCTGGGGTGTTTAACCTTCCAGGGGTCGGGAACCGTCTACCCAAGCGGCTTCCGCGATTCCTTGTAAGTGCTAACTCAAGAATGATTTGCGTAAGAACTCGGCACCCGGAAGGAATCCGGGGGCGATCATTGAGACTGGAGCAACATGAAAATGCTTAAACAGTTCCGGCATTTCACTTTTCTCTCTGTTCCAGCCGTTCTGGCTGGGGGAGCTGCAGGGGTCGCTCCTGCCATGCCGTCGCTGCTGCGTGCGACGATGGTCTCTGCTGCAGAGGCCGTTCCGGCAGAAACCGCAAGTGCGGTCGCTCCTGCGAATCAATTGAAGGAGCTCAGCGCAGCGACGTCGGACGGGGGGACACCCGTCGGCACGACAGAAGGTGCTGCTACGGGGGAGGCGTCAACTTCTCCCGCAATTCCTGTCATCACGCCGTTACCTCTGACAGATCCCCGGTCCATTTCGGCGCAGGAAGTTGCTGCGGAAGTGGACCGTCAAATTCTGGCGGAGTTGGCGCGTGCCGGAATACAGGCGGCCGAGCTATGCAACGACGAAGATTTCCTTCGCCGGGCCTCGCTCGACATTGCGGGGCAGTTGCCCAGTCCGGCGGACGTTCACGCCTTTCGGAGCGAATCCGACCCCGCAAAACGAGCTGCACTGATTGAGCGATTGCTGGCT
>NZ_DASWWZ010000605.1:0-3822 GCF_036405755.1 Schlesneria sp. | reverse complement strand
ATCTTTGGAAATGCAAGTTCCTCTGCGCGTTCCCTGAGTTGCTCGCTGAGCAACTTGGGTGCGGGGACGGTGGAGGGACGGGTGGGGACAGGGTACTCTTGCGAAAGTTGGGCAAGAGTCGGCATTGAATCGAACCGCAGTCGATCGGGAGTTTCGTCGATCTTGAGCGCCATTCTCTCAAGGGAATGTCGCAACAGGAGAGCCGCTGCGACAAGTGATCCGACAGCGAGGACAATAATCAGCAAGTGGACGAATGACCGCTGAGAAGCGGGAGTAATTTCCTCCTCATCCCCCTCAATGGTCGGATCCTCTCTTGTCGAGAAGTTCGATTCACCTTTTTGTAAATTTTGTGAATGAAGTTTCTGCCCGACGGGAGTCAGCGGTGTGGCCTCGGGAGTGGGGGCATCCAGCAGCTTCGCGGCTGCGACGGGACGGAACTGGCCGTTGGTCGTTTCCTCCACTTCGGTGGATCCCTGCTGCGGCGCATTCGCTTCATCGCTGGGAATGAGAACGACATCACTCGCAGGGGTCTGAAGTTCGTCGGCTTCGGCGAATGGATCTCCCTGTGAGGAAGGGTTAAGCGGGGGTCCTGCTGGCTTGCGGGGGGCGCTACGTCCTCCTGCTGAAGGCCCGGCGAGTTCCTCGAACTCGGGTTTCGAACGGGACATGTCAGTGGGACGGGGAAGCACGCCGACAAGTTCCCGTCGTCGCGCTTCATCCGGTACGAAGACCAGGACCGAGCCATGCTGCAGGGCAGCCGCTTGCTTGGCCGCTTCAGATGAGAGTCGGTTGGGGACATTCGGTGTGATGACGTGGACTTCATCGAGCAACGTGACAGGCAAATCGAGTGCTTCCAGAATGGATCTGGCGTTCGCTCGTTGCGGTCGGAGCCTCAGCACAACCGGGTATTCCATCAGATTGACGAGAGCGATCTGCGTGAACTCGGGTTGCGCCAGTTCTGTTCCGTCCAAAAGAGATCCATCCGTCTCACTCTCGTCCTGATCTTTGTCCGCAGTGTCGCCAGTGCCTGAGCTTTTGGATTCGACGATCAAGAGGTCTCCAGATCGGAGTCGCGTATCGTCACTTTCGGAATAGATTTCGATCTGACTGAAACGGCCTCGCCGAATCAACCGAATCGCCGTCGAGGCATTTTCGCGGAAGCCCTGAGCGTTTTTCAGCAATGTGTGCAGCGTGAGATCCGAGGGATCGACCTGATACGTGCCGGGTCGTACGACTTCTCCCATGATGGAGAGATAACTCGCGGGTGGTGCTTCCGGTGTCGCGGCCATTTCCACGAAGTCGCCGTCTGCAGTCTCGTCCTCTGCCGTTGCGGGGAGAGACCAGCCAGCCAGAGCAGTAGAAGCAAAAACAGCACAAAGCAGCGTGAAAATCCGCGAACGCATGGTTCGTCCCCGAGACGTCGACCATTCTTTGACAGGCATAACTCGACACAATCGGAATAATCGGCACTCGTCGCCGATCTCATGCAGCCAAATTGGGATTTTAGCTCGATTTTTTAAAGATTTTGCGATCCTGTGCCGCAGTGCGTTGGAACCAGATCAGTTACGAGGTGCCTGGACGGCGACAGACTTGCGTCTAACCGCACTTTGTCGCTGATACCCCGCAGGTGGCACTGTCCCGATTCCTGACGAGACAGCGCGAGGAGTGAGGAGGAGGAGTGAGACCGTAACGAGTGACAGGGCCTTCTGTCCTGCAGCAGCGATGGTGCGTCGGGGCGAGCGGCTACCAGTCGAACCAGCTCTTCTTGCAGGTATTTTTGCGTTGGATATCAATCACTTCGTTCACTTCGGCGCGGTCGAGCCGGTCGATCAAGTAGTTCATCCCTTTCTGGACTTTGCATTCCATCTCATCGGCGTACAGCGGAATGACAGCATAGAAATGGATTTCCTCGTCATCACCCATGTCGAGAGTGCGAAAACGTGTTGGCGGGCTGAGGGGGGGCATCAGTACGGCCCCGCAGAAGTGTGTGTTGGAGGCGTACGTCAACGGGGGGACGCCGTTGGGCACCGAATGCCCCGGCCCCAGCCAGGTCTGAAATTCGTGTGGCAGACGAGCGAGGACCTTCAGCAGGCGGATCGGCCAATAATGCCGCTCATCCCGGAAGTCATCCATTCCCAGGTTCCAGGTTCGAGGGAGGCAGAGCATCAGTTCGGCATATCGCAACGCTTCGGCACCGTCGGGAACCGTCATTGGCAGTTCTGACATTCCGCTTGTCACCAGCGTGTAGTAGGGATGATCGGTCTGAGGAGGGACGCGATACACGTCGATCTGGACGTACTCGGAGACCAGTTCATGAAAGATGAAGTCGATGGGGCCGATGGTGGATTCAATGTGATCGGCGATCTTGCGGCGTTTGCGGGAGTCGACCGGATGAACGGGCTTTGTGACCGATCGAATTTTCTTGACTCGCGGTCGTTCCACCGGATGATCGCTCTGCTTTGCATCGGGGACGACGAGGTCGCGACCGCACTGACGGCATTTCGCACGGCAACCCGCTTTCTCGAGATCCACTCGGTACCGAGTATTGCAGTGATCACAGCGGAAAATGATCGCCATGTACGATGGCTCCAACGCTGGCCCGGGGGAACGTTGCCTACTGGATACGGATCGGAAATGGAGCAAGGAATGAGAGAGTGCGGCTACAATAACTCGCCAAGACCCGTCACGACAATGCAGGTCACCACATTGTCTATCGAAGTGGCCGATTCCTTGATGGCAGCTCGAGCGAGAACTCGAAATCCTCTGCGGTCAATTGAAGTGACCGGTTGGCGAGTCGAACTCACCCTGCTTCAATTGCGTTGGTGAAGGCGAGTCAAGAACGAGTCTGATCGGGGAGGAGAGAAATTCGTCGTGGCAAAACAGAATCCCCCTGCACGGCTCTCTTGTCGAGGAGTGAGTCATGCAGGGGGGAGAAGCGGCGATAAGTCACTTGTGACGGAGAGTCTAAACTGTTCCGCCGTTGCCGCGAGAAACGGGAATCGAGCGACCTGGGCCAGGAACGGCTTTTTTCAACGTGATCGTTAAGAGGCCGTCACGTGTTTCGGCTTTCACCCCTTCGTCGTTCACCGCGGCGGGTAATGGAATGGCTCTTTGATATTGTCCGGCGAAACGCTCACGGACATGAACCCGGGCGTCACCCATGAACTCCTGTCGCTGGCGAGTTGCCGTGATCGTCAGCATGTTCCCCGCAAGACTCACATCGACCGTTTCAGCACTGACCCCAGGAAGGTCCACCTGCACAACGATTTCATTCGGCAGCTCAATCATGTCCACGGGGAGGTTTGACGTGCGGTTTCCCCCTGTGATTCCCAGCGATTCCAGCGTCCGTTCGCCGGTGTTGCGAACAACTTCCAGCCAGCGATCGACTTCCTGACGAACTCGTTCCACCGGGGGAATCCCGCTGCTTTCAGGGTTAGACTCACTCATGTTTATTATGACTTTCTGTTGAAGATCGGTGACATCAATGAAGACAGCAGAACGTGACGATATGTCATCAGGGACGAACCCGACGAGTACAGCGTCATCGGATGTTTGAATTCGTAGAGACGCAGAACGAAAGGCGCTGACGGATCGAATGACCCCCATGATGAGCGTTTAGCGCTGGTAGATGGGGAGGTAGCCGTTATCCAGCAGCAGAATGGTTGAGTTGATCGCGGTCACGTAAACCGGCCCCACGTGCCCTTCTTTCCAGGAACCGTTGGCAGACTGTTGAGCCATGATCTGCTTCGAGATCGTCGAAAAGTATTTCGACCATTTGTCATCGCCCAGCCGGTACTGCACCTGAGAATAGTAGTAATGGGT
>NZ_DASWWZ010000604.1:0-3297 GCF_036405755.1 Schlesneria sp. | reverse complement strand
GAGATCGTTGATAAGGCAGAGTCTCTTCCCTCTTCGGGACGCCGACTTGCCTGGGCTCAACACCTGGTTAACGGAAAACATCCTCTCGTAGGTCGAGTGCTGGCGAACCGGATCTGGCTGCATCACTTTGGACGGGGGATTGTTGATACCCCTGGCGAGTTTGGCATTCTGGGAAGTCGACCGACGCATCCTGAATTACTTGACTGGCTTGCCGATGAACTTGTCCGACAGGGCTGGAGCCTGAAGCGGATGCACAAGCTGATTATGATGTCATCGGTCTATCGCCAGTCCTCACGCCGGCTTGATCAGCGAGCCGCAAATCTGGACTCGGACGGATCGCTTTATTCGCGGTACAGTGTCCGACGACTGGAAGCAGAGATCGTTCGGGATCGAATGCTCGCGACCTGCGGGCGAATCGATACGACTCAGTTCGGTCCCTCCGTCGAAGTGATGGAAGACTTTGCTGGTCAGGTGCATGTGAAAGACGATTCACCACGTCGCAGCGTGTATATCCAGGCACGCCGCAGCAAACCGGTATCGCTGTTAACGGCGTTCGACGCGCCTGTGATGTCCATTAACTGCGAACGACGCACGAACAGTACTGTCGCCTTGCAGTCGCTGATGCTGATGAACGGCGATTTCACTTTGAAACAGGCCGAACATCTCGCCAAACGTCTGCGGACGGAATCATCGGTGGATCTGGATCGTGAACTGACGGCCCGGTTCGAGACGCAATTCCCGAGCCGGTCGGCCGCCTGGCAGTATGGGATTGGAGCGGTCGACGTGCCGGCCCAAGAGGGAGCAGGATCACTCGCCTCGGTCCGTTTCCAGCCATTGTCTCACTGGACCGGTCAACAATGGCAAGCCGGGCCGGTATTCCCTGATCCGGTCGCGGGCTACGCACTGATTCACACTGCGGGAGGCCATCCGGGTGATGACACTCAGCGAGCGGTCATTCGCCGCTGGACCGCTCCTCAATCCGGGATCGTCTCGCTGGGGGGATCGCTTCGACACCATTCCGACGCAGGTGATGGTGTGCGGGCTCGCGTTGTCTCGAATCAGAGAGGCCTGGTTGGCACCTGGACCGCCAAGACAAACAGTGTCGAAACGAATGTCCCCAAGATCGAAGTGCAGCAGGGAGAGATTCTCGACTTCGTAACCGATTGCATCGAGACCGTGACGAGCGATTCCTTCGAGTGGGGTGTCAAATTGCAACTCACCGATGCAGCGGGAGCAGAACTCGGACGGTGGGACTCGGCGGCTGACTTCCATGGTCCAATCACGACGTCGATTCCACAACAGATCGCCTGTGCATGGCGATTGGCCTACTGTCGCCCGATCACCCCCGAGGAGCTGGAGATGTCATGTCAGTTCATGGAACAGCAACTCCAGACGCTCAGAGCCAGTTCGGCGGCGGGTGATCACGAGTCGATTGCGCTTTCGAGCCTGTGCCAGCAGATTCTGAGCAGCAACGAATTCCTGTACATCGATTGAGAGAATTTGGTCACCTGTCGCGAGGCGCCGCAGAGCCCCGCTGAGGAAACGCTGCCGATCGACGTGTCCTTCTGCTGAGAATGACCCGTTGTGACGGAGTAACGCCAGTCATTGCGATTCCCGTTTTTCCCTCCCGTGCTTGCGAAACGAATACGCCAAAGTGAGGCCCGTATGACAATGAACTTTCCCACGAATGGTTTGAATGGGACCCGAAGGCAGTTTCTGGCGACCAACGCCTTTGGGATTGGCAGTTTCGCTCTCGCATCGCTGCTCCGAGATCAGGGATTGCTGGCCGCACCTCCCGGCAAACCGGCCGAGCACCAGATCAACGACCTGAAGCGTCGGGCACCGCAGGCAGCTCCGCGTGCGACTGCGATGATTTCCATGTTCATGCACGGGGGGCCGGCTCACATGGACTTGCTGGATCCCAAACCCGAACTCAGCAAGCATCACGGTCAGGACTATAACGGCGAGGTTGTGTTCAGCTTTGTTAATCGTGCCAGTAAGAAGCTGTTCGGCAGCCCCTGGAAGTTCAGTGCCCACGGACAATGCGGGACCGAGGTCTCGGAACTCCTTCCGCACACCGCTGATATTGTGGACGATATCTGCGTTGTTCGCTCAATGCATACGGGACACAATGGCCACGAAGTTTCGATTCGTTACTTCCACGGCGGCATTCCCGCGGTGACGGGACGTCCCACGCTGGGAAGCTGGATCGCATACGGTCTGGGCAGTGAGAACCAGAACCTGCCCGCTTACCTGGTTCTGGCTGATCCGGGTGGTCACCCCGTCGACGGAACATTGAACTGGTCGAGCGGATTCATGCCTCCACTGTTCCAAGGTACCGTACTACGGGCCGAGGAGCCACGAATCTTTAACCTCGACCCGCCACCCCGACTTCGCGGGCCACTGCAGCGTCAGAATCTGGACTTCCTGGCTCGTCTCAATCAGCGACATCTGGAACAGCATCCGGGGGAATCGGATCTGGAAGCGCGTATTGCCAGCTATGAACTGGCCGCCGCCATGCAGACCGAAGCCAAGGAAGCACTGGATATTTCTCAGGAACCAGAACACATCCACAAGCTGTACGGCCTGGATCAACCGCATTCCCGTGAATACGGGACTCGATGTCTTATCGCTCGACGACTGGTAGAGCGCGGCGTGCGTTTCGTACAACTCTTCCTCGACGGACAGCCATGGGACAATCACACCGATATCCGCAAGGGCCTGCCGGCTGTCTGTAAGCGAACGGACCAGCCTGCTGCGGCGCTCGTCAAGGATCTCAAACAACGAGGGATGCTCGATTCCACGATCGTGCATTGGGGTGGAGAAATCGGCCGGCTGCCCGTGAGCGAAGGAGAATTGAGCGAAGGGAATGGTCGAGACCACAACGGACAGGGATTCTCGATCTGGCTCGCCGGTGGCGGCTTCAAGCCGGGGATGGCCTACGGAGAGACCGACGAGGTCGGGCACCGCGCTTCGGTCAATGTGGTGACGCCTAACGATTTTCAAGCGACGATCCTTCGTCAATTGGGGATCGATCATTCGAAATTGCTCTACCAGTTCAATGGCCGTGAGCAGCAGATCACCGATGGTCGATCGGCACGAGTCGTCTCTGACATCCTGACGAGTTGATGGCGCGGTCTGGCCCCCGAACCGGGAACAGCTCGACAGTGGAAGCAGTTCTCCTCGCCGGGACGAGGGGAGCTGTCCGAAGATTGCGCGGCGGCTGATTGTCCCGTTCACAAAGTGTCCGTCGTGTCGAACGAACTTTTATGGCGATCGGTATTCCATATTGTGGCG
>NZ_DASWWZ010000603.1:0-7764 GCF_036405755.1 Schlesneria sp. | reverse complement strand
TAGGGGACGATCTGCGGCACTTGACCCACCGGTGACTGGAACGGCCCACGCTGCACACCCCCGAGAAGTTTCCAGACAGGATGACCGAGTTCCTGCCCGTAGAGATCCCAGATTGCGACATCCAGGGCGCCGAGGATGATGATTTCCCAACCGCGACGATTGGTGTGCATCATCGCATCCCACATCCGCTGCCAGATCCGTTCCGGGTGCGTGATCTCCTGGCCGATCAGCAGCCTGCCAAAGTAAGAATCTTTGTCGCCGACCGTGGCCAGAACGACGCCGGGGGGGACACGAAAGACTTCAGAGAGACCGACGAGTCCACTGTCTGACTGGACCTTTAGGCAGGCGAGCGGTTCGACCCCTCCCTGGTCCGGATCAATGAGAGGTCCGTCGCCGATCACGAAAGTCTCTAACCGCTCGATTTTCATCTCGCACCTGTCGTGAGAATAACGGCAGTCGGGATCGGCCCGGATCGGGGTGATGTCGTGGTCCCTGCCCCTTGAATTCGACACGCTCCGTCTTGGAACATCATTCTATTTCCCGCTTCACGCCGCTGACAGTGGTCCGGAGCACCCAATCCTTGACGGATGGAGATCCACAGATACAATCGCATCGGATTTGTCAATTGTCCGCTTCGTTTCGGTCAATCAACCGGCGTGCCCACGTCTAGACCACAGCGGTTCGAATCGACGATGACCCGGTGCAAGCTATTCATGATGGGATGTTTCAAAGGGAACACTTTATCGATGGCGTAGTTTGAGCGGGCATTCTTTATCGCAGGGATTTCCCGGATTGGCGTGACTCGTCCAGTCACAGTGACCCCGACGGAATCTTGCAAAAATTCTGGCGTTAACTTCCGAATAGCATCCCGTCTCAGGGATCTCGTAAGGTTGATTATGATTTCGCTCAGAATTTCTTTTGAACAAAGCACTCCAGGCCAGACCCAGGACAGGACGATCAGCGTCGATCTGACGCGATTTTGCTGTCGGCTGCTGCAGTCGGATTCTCTGTGCAGCCAGAAGGATTGATTCATGACGATGGCCCCAGGTCCCAGTGCTGACGAATTTAAAGAGACCGTTCGCTCTCGAACCGATATCGTGCATTTGATCGGCGAAACTGTGACTCTGCAGCCGAACGGCCGAGTCTTCAAAGGGCTCTGCCCCTTCCACGACGATCACAATCCCTCATTCACCGTCAATCCCGAAAGACAGACCTACAAATGCTGGTCATGTCAGGAAGGGGGCGATTGCTTCTCTTTCGTCATGAAGCACGACGCGTTGAATTTTCGCGAGACGCTGGAGATGCTGGCGGCACGTGCGGGGCTGGAGATCCCCAAGACACTTCGCCGCGGACCGGACGAAAAAAAGAATAAGCCTCATCTCTATGACGTTCTGGCGTGGGCCGAGCAGGAGTTCCATCAGTGCCTGCTCTCGACCGCAGTTGCAGAGCGCGCTCGAAATTACCTGCTCAGTCGTGGCTTCAACCACGCGATGACATCCCGGTTCAAGCTGGGATATCACCCCGAGAGCTGGGACTGGCTGCTGCAACGGGCGAAAGGACAGTTTGATCCCGAACTGCTTGTCGAAGCGGATCTGGCTCGACCGCGTGACGGTCAGTCCGGTTTTTACGATAAGTTCGTTGATCGGATTATGTTTCCGATTCACGACGAACGGGGTCGGACTGTGGCGTTTGGGGGACGCATTCTGCCGGATTCCAAGTCGAAGTCGGATGCAAAATACCTGAATAGTTCCGAGACCCCTGTCTTCTCGAAAAGTCGTATCTGCTACGCGCTCGACGTCGCTCGCGATGCCATCAAGAAGACCGACATGGTACTGGTGATGGAGGGATACGCAGACTGCGTGAAGGCCCATCAAGGTGGGATTCTGAATGCGGTCGCGACGCTCGGCACCGCTTTGACAGAATCGCATGTCACATTGTTAAAACGGCTGGCACGTAAAGTCGTACTCGTCTTCGACGGAGACCGAGCGGGGATCGAAGCGGCCGAAAAGGCGATTCCCCGATTCCTGGCCCAGGACGTCGATCTACGGATTCTCACCGTCCCCGACGAACTGGATCCGGACGAATTTATCGATCAACGGGGTGGCGATGCCCTGTTGGCCCTGGCGGAAGACGCCCCCGAGGCCTTCGAGTATCAACTGAGGCTCCTGCTGGGGCGTTACGGCACGACAACCCTGGATGGGCGCCAGCGTGTTCTGGATGGAATGTTGAATTTACTTCTGGGATGCCCGGGAATTCACGGAACCGTCAGGGAAGACATGATTCTGGGGAAGCTGCCCCAGCGGGTCGGCTTGTCCGAGGTCGAAGTCCGTCGGCGACTGAAAGAGCTGCAAAACAAACAATCCGTTCAACCGTCGCGGGTTGCGGAACGGAAAGTCAACGTAACTGCACCAGCCGACGACGTCGAGCAGCGACAGTGGAAGCAAGCCATCGATTCACTTCAGCGATCTGCAAATGGAGACGATCTGCTGGAGTGCGAATTACTTCAGATGCTTTTTGCTCACCCTCACCTGACGGACCAAGTGCGACGCGAGATTGGCGCAAACGATTTGCGGCACGAATTACTTCAGGAAATCCTGTCACACTGGTTTGATATGCTCGAGGAAGGGGTTGAACCGACGTACGACCGATTGTTGTCGCGGACCGAATGCCCGCAGCGAAAACGGTTAATGGTCTGGATTGACGAGCAGGCACGCCATCGGGAATACACGCAATCGCTCGCGGATGCGCGCACGATGGGCACAGAAACTGCGGAAGACGGGGTTCGGCGCGTCATCGACAGGATTCGGTGGCGACGAAGCGTACTCGCGAACCAGGCCTCCAAAAGCCTGCTGTTCGAACGTCCGGCAGAGACGGCAAAGCTGACGACAGAAACTCGACGCTTACTGGAACAAGCGGCCCGTTTCCACCGCGAACGTACTACAAAATAATTGTATTCAATCGGTGTGGCTTGAAAATCTGACAAGCCGCTGCCTGAGTACTCAAACAGAAACAGTCGAATTTACACGGATCTTAATATCCTTCCGAGGAGTCGCCGGTGTACAGACTTGACGCGAGTTTGAACCAGTTAATTGAGATGGGGCGGCAACAGGGATTCTTGACCTTTTCTCAGGTCAATGCATACCTGCCCGACGAAGCGGTTAATCCCGAAAAACTCGACAACCTGTTAATGTCGCTCGACGAACTCGGGATGCAGATCGTCGCTGACGAGAGGTTGCCGACCACTCCTGAAATCTTCATGAAACGCCGCGGAGGCAAGGCCAAGCCGGCCAAGTCAGAAAAAGCCGATGACAAATCACGCCGAATCGACGACCCCGTGCGCATGTACCTGACGCAGATGGGCGAAATCCCCCTGCTGACCCGCGAGCAGGAAATCTCGCTCGCCAAGAAGATTGAAATCACCCGCAAGCGATTCCGTCGGCATCTGCTGGAAAGCGATTATGCGCTGAAGCAATCGATCGACATCCTCAAGAAGGTTAACTGTGGCGAGCTCCCGTTCGACCGGACCATTAAGGTTTCTGTAACCGAGGGTTTGGAAAAGAATCAGATCCTCGGCCGCATGCCGCATAACCTTCGCTCGCTCGAAACGATGCGTGAGAAGAGTGTTGCGGACTTTGAAGAGATGATTAAGCCCGGCAAAACCGCCGCGGAAGTCAGAGCGATCCAGCAGCGTATTGAACAGCGACGCCGCAAGATGGTGACGCTGCTTGAAGAGCTCAGTCTCCGTACGCAACGGTTGCAGCCCACCATGCGGCGGCTTGAACAAATTTCCAACCGCATGGATCAATTGCAACGCCAGATCGACGGGATGAAAAACCTGAAGTCTGCCAAAGACGAGCGAGCTAATCTCCAGAAGGAGCTACTCGACTTGATGCAGATGACGCTGGAGACTCCTCAGTCCCTGCGCCAGCGACTCGATGACGTCCGTGAACGATTCAGCGCATACGAACAGTCGATGCGCGAATTATCCGGCGGAAACCTCCGACTCGTGGTCTCCATCGCCAAGAAATACCGCAATCGCGGACTGAGCTTCCTGGACCTGATTCAGGAAGGCAACACCGGCCTGATGCGTGCCGTCGACAAGTACGAGTATCGTCGCGGTTATAAGTTTTCGACCTACGCCACGTGGTGGATCCGACAGGCCATTACGCGAGCCATTGCGGATCAGGCCCGAACCATCCGTATCCCGGTCCATATGATCGAGACCATGTCCAAGCTGCGCAAGGTCAGCAAGCGACTGCTGCAGGAAAAAGGTCGCGAACCGACGATCGAGGAAACCGCCGAAGCCGCGGGAGTCAGCCTCGAAGAAACTCGTCGTGTCCTGAAAATCTCGCGGCACCCGATCAGCCTCGACCGTCCCGTGGGCGAGAGTGAAGACAGCTACTTTGGCGACTTTATCGAAGACGACAACACCGAAAGCCCCGTCAACTCTGCAACCCAGGAGATGCTGAAGGATAAGATCGACGTCGTCCTGAAAACGCTGACTTACCGCGAACGGGAAATCATCAAGTTGCGCTACGGTCTGGGTGACGGTTACACTTACACCCTCGAAGAAGTGGGGCGGATCTTCAAAGTGACTCGTGAACGCGTTCGCCAAATCGAAGCAAAAGCCGTCCGAAAACTCCAGCATCCGGTCCGCAGCAAGCAACTGAAAGGCTTCCTGGACACTTTGGCTGCTGCAGCCGCTTCGGCCAATTGAAGAAATTTTCAGAAAATGTCGTCGGGCTCCATTCTGATTTGCCCTGTCGCTGACGTTACTGTCCGACGTCGCTGACGGGAACGATCAAAACGAAAATCGCCGGGTTCGCAAGAATCCGGCGATCTCGTTTTGTAACTTCCCGATCTGATCAGTGTAAAACTGACAGACGGACGCTTACAGGCTGCCGCCGTAGCGAGCGTCGGAACCGAGAATTTCCTCGATTCGGAGCAACTGGTTGTACTTACAGATTCGGTCGGTGCGGCTGGCCGAACCGGTCTTGATCTGTCCCGTGTTCAGAGCCACGGCCAGGTCAGCGATCGTGGTGTCTTCGGTCTCGCCCGAACGGTGGCTCATCACAGCCGTATAGCCGTGTCGGTAAGCCGTCTGAACCGCGTCGATCGTTTCGCTGAGCGTTCCGATCTGGTTGACCTTCACCAGGATGCTGTTCGCGATTCCCTTGGAGATCCCTTCCCGCAGGCGGCGGGTGTTGGTGACGAACAGGTCGTCGCCAACCAGTTGAACTTTGTCGCCGATGGCGTCGGTCAACTGCTTCCAACCGTCCCAGTCATCTTCCGCGCAACCGTCTTCGATCGAGCAGATCGGGTACTTCTCGGACCAGGTCTTCCAGATCCCGACGAGTTCGTCGACCTTGATCTTCTTGCCGTCCATCTCGTACAGGCCGGTCTTGGAGTCGTAGAACTCGGTCGATGCGCAGTCGAGTGCCAGCTTGATCTGTTCGCCGGGCTTATAACCCGCTTTTTCGATCGCGGTCAGAATGACGTGGATCGCAGCTTCGTTGCTTTCGAGGTTAGGAGCAAATCCCCCTTCGTCGCCGACTGCGGTGCTCATCCCTTTGTCGTGGAGAACTTTCTTCAACTGATGGAAAGTCTCGACGCCAGCTCGCAGGCCTTCGCGGAACGTGTCGAATCCGACGGGGACGATCATGAACTCTTGCAGGTCGATGGCATTGTTCGCGTGCGCACCACCGTTGATGATGTTCATCAGCGGGACGGGCAGCGTGTTGGCACCAACACCACCGAGGTAACGGAACAGTGGCAAAAAGCTGACGCGAGCGGCAGCATGAGCGCAAGCCAGCGAGCAGGCCAGGATCGCGTTTGCACCCAGACGTGACTTGTTCGGGGTACCGTCGGCGTCGATCAGAGCCTTATCGATGGCGGCCTGATCGGTGACGTTCAGGTCGATGATCGCATCGGCCAGGGTCTCGTTCGCGTTTTCAACAGCCTGACGAACACCTTTTCCGAGGTATCGCGCTTTGTCGCTGGAATCGCGAAGTTCGGCTGCTTCGTGGGCACCTGTGCTCGCACCGCTGGGGACCGCAGCGCGTCCCAACGTACCATCTTCCAGTTCGACTTCGACCTCGACGGTCGGGTTGCCGCGGCTGTCCAGGATTTCCCTGGCGTGCACGGCGGAGATCGCTACACTCATTTTCAGACTTTCTTAAACAGGACGCAATTCGTTCTCGGCCGCCTTGGACATGTCCGAAGGGTTTTTCCAACACTTGCTGACTGTTGCGCGAAATACCGACGAATCGTGGGTGGTTGTACCAAATCGTCTCGGGCTCATCCATCAGACACGGCACATCCCATAACGAGGGATTTTCTGCGGACCTTTGCCGGTTAAAATGGAACTGCCGTTAGAAATCCACTGGCGAACGACTGAAATTCTACTTATACCTAAAAATCGTTCAGTTCCAGTGGGAACCTCGGGCAAAATTGCCGATGTACGCTCCACGGGATGATAGGCGCACGCGGAAGCACGCCAGAGGCAGATCCGATCCGATTGTAAGGTCAGCAGCGATTCGAATCGGTCGATTCGAATATGTATTGCTCGAATCCTTTGCCGGTGTGATCCGACTGCAGGAGAGAGGTGCCCGTCACCGATCGTCTTTTAATGAGCTGGGATCGAAACTTTAAATCTGTTGTCGGAATGATTGAGCCATGGAACAAAAGAAACTCCTGACTGCCGATGAAGTTTACCAGTTGTTCGGGGTGGACCTCGACGGACTCAATGAACTTGTCGATTCAGGAGCAGTCCAGGCTCTCGACGAAGATGGTTTCGTGCATTACCGCCGCGACGATTTTGCAAAACTCGTCAGTGACGGGGTGCTGACCCCGCGGACGTCGGCCGAGATGTTCCAGGTCGACTCTGACGGAGACATCCCGTTCCTGAAGTTGAAGGGGGACGACGAACCGATTGCCGGCGACGATGACGTCTCGTTCCTGGAACTCGACGAAGATGCTCTCAATGAGCAAGCCGCCATCGAGGCGATCGATTCTGGATCTCAGCCGGAATTTGACTTTGACGCCGCCTTCGAACTTGATCCCTCAGAGAGCTCTCGTCAAGCGCCGCCTGACAGCGACAGCGACGTCCGGATCGCAGAACCCGTATCATCTCTTGATGCCAGCGACAGTGATGTGAGACTCGTTTCCGTGCCTGATGCACCCGCCGACGCTCCCGCGGCTCGACAACGCTCCAATATGCCTGATAGCGACAGCGACGTCCGCCTCGCTTCGACCATCAAGTCACCGCCCGAGAGCGATAGCGACGTACAACTTGTCCGCGTTTCCCCCACTGATAGCGACATCGCTCAGGTTCCGGAATTAAAGCTGGCGAACACCGGTGACAGTGACAGCGACGTTCGCATGGTGACGTCATCCCGCCTGTCGAGCGAAAGTGACAGCGATGTCCAGTTGGTCGATCTCCCGCCCGCCATTGTGGACAGTCCCATCGCGGTTGAACACAATCCCCTCGCCACGGGAGAAAGTGACAGCGATGTTCAGCTCGTCACGACACCTTCCGCAGGGGATACTTCGCCCGCGGCCGAAAGTGATTTTCCCCGCACCAGCGCCAAAAGCGCGCTCGAAGTCAGTGACAGCGATATCGTCCTCGCAAACCCGAGCGGCTCGGCTCAGGAGGACGATGCCCAGGACCTGTCGTCCACCGACAGCGGTATCAGCCTGATCGGTGCCGACGACAGCGGGATCCGACTGGTTCAAGAGGATAGCGGGATTCAATTCGAAGGCGAC
>NZ_DASWWZ010000602.1:0-5429 GCF_036405755.1 Schlesneria sp. | reverse complement strand
AGAGTCTTTCTTCGCCATGATCCACCTCAATGCCGCAGCTCGCTTCTTGTCGCAAACAATCGCATCAAGGTATGATGATGAAGCCCCTGGCGCAAGTTACCCCATCTTACCTATTCGCCGCCGAGTGCGCGCTGGCCCTGGGGTGAGCCATGGCCGCCCTACCGATATGGGAAATGAATTTCGTGGCGCGGCTGACCACGAAATGGCGTTATCACGAACTGGGGTGCTTGCCGTTTTCGATTGACGCTGCCCGCCTCCGCTTTGAGGACGTTGGTTCATGGAAAGAGACTTCGCAGCGCCGTTCATCCAACTGTCAGGACAGATCATGGGGCTGATGAGCTTGTTCCTACTGTTGCTGTTCTCCGTGCCGGCAATCTTCGGGTGGTTCTCGGGGATGCACGTGGTCGTCGTGGGGGCGACTGGAGTCCTGTTCGGTGCGACGGGATTAATCCTGTCCAAACACGCGAACACTCAACGCATCGCTGTCAGGTTCGGAATGCTCCTGTGGTCGGGGGTGGTCTGCGGAATCACCGGCTGGGGATTTTTCCATTGCGACATTACTGACCCCGGGTTCTTCCTCTTTCTCTGGATTGGCGGAACTCTGTGCACAGGCTCGCTGTTTGTGGCCGGGGTGAGTCTGTACGACTTATCGCGAGCGGTTCACAGTTGATTGAGCGGCGGGGATGAGTAACACAATATTTGGAATCGCCAGTGGGCGAGGCCGATTTGCGGAGACTTTCTTGTCTTGTGTGAAATCCCTCTTTGCCATGAAGTCGCCGCAGCCCCGTTCCGGATCCGATCGAGTTTGAACCACCGCCAGGCGGGCGGTACAAATAATGAGCGTGACCAGATGGAGAGGATGATCATGAATCGGATCGTAGTGGAACGAAGGGTCGGTGATGGCGGCCTGCTCGTTTTGACACTGCCGCTCGGAGCGGGGGAGGCAGGTCAGGATGTGCGGGTAACAATCGAGCCGATAGGTCGACAGCCTGCGATGACTCCGGACGAGTGGCGGAATGGCATTCTCGCGACGGCTGGCGGGTGGCAGGGGGAATTTGAATGCTCCCAGTTGCACCAACTGGAAGAGCGAGATGCCCTTTCATGACTCACATTCGTGATACGAACGCATTTGTAGATCACCTGCGGCGCGGACCGAACTCCAAAGTGACAGCGAGTCTGCTCGCGGCACCTCCAGGTTCCGTTTACCTGTGTTCCGTTGTACTGGCCGAGCTGATTTTTGGGGCCATTCGCAGCGGCCCCGCTCATGAGGCCTCCAATCGAGCAATGGTCGCTCGACTCCAGGCACAGTTCTTGCCGCTTCCGTTTGACGATTTGGCTGCGGAAGAATATGGCAAGCTGCGAGCTTACCTGACGTCTGCCGGTCGACTGATCGGTCCGAACGATCTGATGATCGCCGCAGTCGCGTTGGCCAACCGAATGACGCTGGTAACCCACAATTTATCTGAGTTCCGTCAAGTTCCCGGGTTGCTGCTTGAAGACTGGCAGTGAACGGGGATTGCGACGCCACTGTACCGGACCACTGCTGAGGAACTTGCCTCACCTCGGCGGTTTCAACTGGGAAACAACGTCAGTCTTTTCACGATGATTGTGGCGTAGGCGCCTCGGGGCAGGATGAACTCCAGCGTGAGACGCTGACGGCCTTCGTTCTGGTCGTCGTGGTCTGCCTGGTGCATCCTCAGTTTTTGCGGTTTGATCACCGCTTGTCGTTCTCCTTTGGAGAAAAAGCTATCACGTGGATACTTCACACGAAGTTCGCGCAGGGCGAGACCCAGCGGACTGAGGACCTGTTCATACAGATCCAGCAGAGGGCCCGGTTCCAGATGCAAACGCGCTGACGGCAGAGGGAGTTGCAGGTTCCGCAGGGCCTGATCCGCGCTGTCCCTCAGCGCGGTAAAGAAGGGGACGTCGGCCGTGGCGAGAGAGACAGGGAAGCAGTGGTCGGGCGAGACATGCTGCTGCAGCGTCGCCGCCAGGCACCGGTTCCAGATGTTGCTTTGAAAGGCGGCCAGCCAGAGGCTGCGCATGTCCTGCCGAAGCAGGGCGAAGGCCTCGCGAAATCGTTCGGGGTGATCAACCAGATACGTCACAATGCTGCGAGCGGAAGATTTTCTGAGGGCACCTTTGCACGCGACCCAGTCACCCCAGAAATGACGAATGATCTCCTTCTCATCCCGGTCGTTCGGCCGGTCATGCGAGTTGGGCTCTGCGATGGCGAGCCAGAGTGCTCGTTCGTAGTTCCCCTGGCACCAGGGCTGCGCGATGAATTCGCCTGATTCCCCGAGGGAGCCGAATCGCTGATCGTCGTAATAATTGGGGACGCCGTAACGTTCGAGCGATTCCCGGCAGCTCAGGATTCGCCGCGCGGCATCGGGGGTCAGGTTTCGCATTACGATATGAAATCGGTTGGCGGCGATATCCTGTGGCTCAAACGGGCGGCTGGCCTGGCCCTGGTAGGTCAGTGAAAAGTTTTCTTCACGGAAGTCACGGCGGGGACCGCGCAGGATCGTGACCCACTGGCGGGTGACGGCGTGCTTGTCCTTCAGGCCGCCATAGCTGATGACCTTACGGGGGAAATTCCAGCGGTGACAGATGGCCGTAATCGCTTCCGGGGTGCCGAGCGACCGCTTGGTCAGCAGATAGACGGCAAACGGGCCGCCATCCATGGGGAAATCACTGAGTTCTTCGACCTCGAAGTCTTCAGGCAAACTTTTAAGCTTCATGAACAATCCAGCAGGCAGCTCTCTTGATCACGAACGCCGTGACGGCCGTTCGTGAGAATGACATTTTGCAAAACCAACCTGCGACCGAACGCAGGCATGAAACGGATATTCTTATCGGAAACGACGGTCAGATGCCCGAGGGCGAAGCCTCTGCCGAGTCGTCGACGAAAGAAGGACGCGATCCGGTCGCTCGGCGAGAGTTTCCCCGCGCCAGTGGACGATGGTCGCTCGACCGCCAGCTCGGGGGATTCTCGCACTTTGTTTTCGACTCGGCTCAGTGTAGCTTTTTCCGTCTGAATAAATCAGGCCTCGATTTCAGGATGTGGGTTTCTCTCTGTGAGTCTGCATTCTCAAAGCCTCCGGTTCCACGTCGATTGGCGAACAGTCGTGAGTTTCTGACGATGTCAAGGAGATGTGCAGTCATGCGGATGTTGACGACGCTGGCGTTTCTGGTGGCACACAGTTCATCAATACTGCTGGGGCAAATACCCACTCCCGACGATGCTCCGCAGCCCCAGGCGCCGCAAGCAGCGGCCAAACTGTTCCGTCTTCCTGCCGGGATGCGAATGCAACTTGTCGCCAGCGAACCGCTGATCCGCGAACCGTCGGGGGTCTGCTTTGACGAGCAGGGACGCCTGTTTGTCTGCGAGTTGCACGGATTTAACCTCGACGGTCAGATCGACATCGACGAACTCAATCAGACCGGGAAGCTCGATAAGGTCGTGCGGCGTTTTTTTGTCCCCGAACATGTCGAAGAAGCGGCCAAAGCCGGGACCTATGGTACCGTCAAACAATTGGTGGATACCGATGGTGATGGCCAGATGGATCGGGCTGACGTCTGGGCGGATCGATTGCCCGCCTGTTTCGGGATTTGTCCAGCGCGGGGTGGTGTGATCGTTGTCTGCGCTCCGGACATTATTTTTCTGGCAGATCGGGATGGGGACGGAACCGCTGAGGTGCGTGAAGTCCTTTTCACTGGATTTGCCACCGGCGTTCTGGACCGTCGCATGGGGAATCCGCAATGGGGATTGGACGACTGGATCTACGTGGGTCGTCCGCACCGGGACGCCACGATTACCGGCCCGCATCTGCCGGCGCCCGTTCCGCTTCCTGACACGGATTTCCGCATCAAGGCTGACGGTTCCGCGATCGAGCCGGTCAGTGGGGCGGTCGGCGGTTTGGGGCACACCTTCACCGAAGGGGGAGACCGCTTTATCAGTTCTATCGGCTGGCCTGCGCACTTTGTCGTACCACTTCCGTGGCATTCTCTCGCACGTAATCCGTATGTCGTGACGCCATCGCTTTCGATGCAAGTCTTTCCCGATCGTCGGGTGTATCCGACCAGCAAAGCCCACCCCTGGAGAACCAAACGAGCGGATGACCCAGGTTTCTCGAAGTTCTATACGGACGGCTACGGAATTGCCGAGTCCGCACCGAATGGCTACTTCACCTCGTGTTGCGGTCCGCTGGTCTACCAGGATTCCGTGTTGCCCGGACTGAAGGGCCACTTGCTGGCGTGTGAACCGGCGCAGAATTTGATCCACCGATCTGTGGTGGAACGGGACGGTCTGAAACTGACATTGAACCGCGCCCCGGGCGAGGAATCGTCGGAATTCCTCACGACGGTTGATTCCTGGTTCCATCCGATTGCACTGTCGCACGGACCTGACGGAAGTGTCTGGGTGACGGACTTCTATCGCGAAATTATCGAGGATTACTCGGCCATTCCTCGGTATCTGCAACAGCAGTATGGTGTGACGAATGGGAAGGATCATGGACGAATCTGGAAAATCACCTCTGACCAGACGCACCCGGTCCCGTCGGCCGACATGAGCCGAATGACTCCGGAAGAGCTTGCCGCAGAAGTGGGCTCGGAATTGTTCTGGAGACGTGAAACCGCTCGACGATTGTTGATTGAGCGAAAGGAGAGGCTGGCTGCACCCGCTCTGGTTCGACTGGCGCGCGAGAGCCACCAACCTGCGGCGGTGATCAACGCCATTCATACCCTGGATGGTCTTGAGGAACTTTCCCCTGAATTGCTCGAAACGCTGCTGTCCCATCCGGACGGGGGTGTGCGGCGACAAGTGCTTCAGCTTGCGGAGAGTCGATTTGCAGACTCACCTGCACTATTCAATCGGGCGCTGGAACTGGCGGAGGACCCCGAGGGATATGTTCAATTGCAACTGGCTTTGTCGCTGGGCGTCAGCCCGGATGCGCGTGTGTTGCCAGTCCTCGCCAAATTGGCGCGGCAACAGGGAAGTGACCCATGGGTTTCGACCGCAATTCTCAGTTCGCTGGCCAATCGAGGAGGGGAGTTTCTGACGGTACTGCTCGACCATCCCGAGACTCTGGGCGAGGCACGCGGCTTCCTGAAACCACTTTGCTTTGCAATTGGGGCACGGCGGAACGAACAGGAGCTGAGTCAATCGCTCACGCGGATCTGCCGTCTTGAGAATCCGGACGTGCAGGTTGTGGCCCTTCGCGGAATCCGGTCCAGTTTTGAGATTGCCACCGATCTGACGCTGACGAGCGAAGCACGGAACGAGGCTAAGTCGCTCACCGGAAGCGATAACCTCGAAGTCCAATCGCTGGCGAAAGAACTTGTCCGCCTGATGAAGCTCGAAACCGAGGAAGAACGTTCCGCACGCCTGGCCCGCTTGCAGGAACAGACGCAGGACGTAACCTTGA
>NZ_DASWWZ010000601.1:0-4086 GCF_036405755.1 Schlesneria sp. | reverse complement strand
CGTTCCCAGTTGTCGTAGCGTACGTGGACGACCTCTTCCACGTGGCGGGCCTTCAACGTGGCAGGCTGGGGGCGTACCCGACGATAGGTGACCGATCGTGCGTCTCGTTCCGTCTCGAAAAAACGCTGGCGACCCGCCGAGGGGATCGCCCCTGCGAACAGGTCCGGGTTCAGCGCCTGGGGATCTGCCAGAGAGACCGGGAACTGAAGCAGGGATTCGAGCCGCAGTGGCAGTCGCCGAAAATGGACGGTGAATTGAGAGGGTGACTGGGGAACGGCTTTGACGATCGCGCCAGCGAGCCGCGCGTCAAAGAGGGGGGACTGTGGATCCAGTTTCCGCGACAATTCTTCAACGATATCGAAAGAAGTGATCAGGGGTCGGGCTTCCCAGTCGGCTCGCCGCAGTCGGACCGTAAACTGAACCTGACGTCCCAGATCTTGTGGTTCCCAGGCTTCTACGATTTGCGAGCGGTAGCGGACCCCCCGTTCATCAACCCGAGTCGGTTCAAACAGAGGTTGTGCCGTCAGGCTCGTGGCGAGTGTGTCGCTGGCCGTCGGGTAGGGATAGCTGGTGGCCTCACCCGGAAGTCGCAAGACCCCAAGACGGATGATCTGATGTCGCTCCGTCAGTTCTCGATGTGCTTCCCGCAGACCGGGTGTCTCAGGCCAGATCCGGGCAGCCTGATCGACCAGCCGTGCGCCAACGCCCGTGTTTCCTTCCGCGGAAGCTCGTCGAGCCTCTTCCATCATGGCGGTCGTCCGGCTGATCAGTTCCGCCTTCCACTTGAGTGCGATCGGATGCTGTGCTTCCCGAGCCGTTAAGCGCTTCAGGAAATAGCGGGCTTCGCGATAGCGTTCCTGGTCTCCGAGTTCATTGATCAGCAGATCAATCACCTGACCCAGCCGCAGGGAAAGTTCGGGGTAGGACGAGTTGCGGTCCCACAGGTCTTCTAACAGGCGAACGGCCCCTTCCCGATCCCCTCGCTGGTTCCGCAACTCGGCATCGGTCATCAACAGTTTCTGGTAGAGTTCGTCAAATTTCGGCCAGGTCGCACTGAGCTTTAAGGGGGGCGGTTCCGGGAGCGTAAAGCGTTCGCGTTCGTCGCCGGCCGCGATCTCGGCCTCCTCGCGGCGCATGGCCTGATACGCTTCTTTCAATCGCACGTTGTTCTCGCGATGACGCCTGTCGACCAGCAGCAGCAAGTCGTAGGCGAGTGGAACGTTTCGTTCATCGATGAGAAGACTGGCCCGACGCAGAACCAGATCTTCGAAGTAGTCGATCTTCAGGATTACCTTCGTTTCGAGAAGGTAATCAGGGTCTTGCTCTTCCCCCGGCTCCAGCAGAGTGATCGGCAGAGACTGAAAGCTTCTGCGGCGTTCGCCCAGACGATCATTTCCTTCCCGGAATCCCGCGCGTCCTTTCAGATGACGCTCATATTCCAGATTCATCGATGCGAGCGTGTCGGGGCGAAGCGGGACCGGTTCCACGATGAGGACTTCATTGGATTTCAGCACGATCCAGTCAAAGGGCTTGGATCGCAGCAATTCTTCTGCTGCGGGAAGCTCCATGTCCGTGTACAGCGGTAGCGTGTCCGCAGTGCCCGGTTCGGCCTGTTGATCCGGCGCGACGGCGGGAGCGGGGGTCGACGGTTTTTTATCTTCTGCAGCCAGACACAACGCGGCGTCACTGCCCGGCAGGCTCAGGGCAACGAACAGCACGTACGCAACGCAGCGAATCACCGGTGTCCCGATTGCGTGCTGACGTTTTGTGTAGCGCGTTCCCGCAGGACCTGAATGTTGCAGACTCATGTACGAGAGACTGCGGTTTGCAGGCCGTACTCTACGCGAATTCATGATTCTCGGCGAAATGCCCATAACCGTCTTTTCGATGTGTGTCGGGGGTCAACAGGCCATCGGCGGCGGGCGCCAGACGAACGAGAGATCATAACCATCTGTGAGACGGAATTTCGACGGTAGAGGCGGAGGTTGAAAAGGATCTTGCTTCGCGAAAAGGAAAGACCCGGGACGTAAACGTCCCGGGTCTTTCTGGCTCAGCTCAATTTTATCGACCACAGGCCTGAGAGAGTGGCCTCAGACCTGCAGCAGTTTCGGCTCAACACCCTGCAGAGACCGCGAGTTCACTCTGTGATTCCCGCGGTCGTTCAGGCAGCGGCGACGAGGCTTACTTGATGAACAGCATTTCCTGGTAGGTCGGCAGTGGCCAGTAGTCGTCGGCGACGAGCGTTTCGAGTTCGTCGACGACTTCGCGAACTGCCTCCATTGCCGGCTTGACCTTCTTCGCACAACGTTCGGCGGCTTGCTTTGGATTTGCAACGCCGTGTCCACCATGGCAGCCCTCTTCGTTGAGGTGTTCCAGGACGGCGATCTTCTCGTTGAGCGACTTGATCAATCCACTCAGCTTCACCAGTAGCGAGGCATCGAAGTCGACGCCCGCAGCCTTACAGTTGGCGGCGGTTGCGGCGAGTTCACTCTGGTAACGGACCGCAGCGGGATAGATGATCGTCTTGGCGATTTCGTGGGAGAGCCGAGCTTCCACGTTCAGCGTCAAGGCGTACTGTTCGAAGTAAATCTCTTCGCGGCTGGCCGCTTCGCGTGCTGAGAGAACCTTGTACTTTTCAAACATCTCGACCGTGGCTGGCAGAGTAATCGCGGGGAGCGCGTCGATGGTCTGCTTGAGATTGGGCAGGCCTCGGCGGGCGGCTTCCGATTGCCATTCTTCTGAGTAGCCATCGCCATTGAAGCAGACAGAGCCGTGTTCGTTGGCGATCGATTTGAGCAGGTTCTGGACAGCCCCGGCGAGCTTGGCTGGATCACCGCCAGTGGTCTTTTCCAGTTCGGTGGCGATGTAGTCCAGCGATTCGGCCATGATGGTGTTGAGGGCCACCAGCGGACCGGACAGCGACTGGTTCGAACCAACAGCGCGGAACTCGAACTTGTTACCGGTGAATGCGAACGGGCTGGTTCGGTTACGATCGCCTGCGTCCTTGGGCAGAGCTGGCAAGGTGTCGACACCGACGGTCATGACGCCAGGCTGCTTGCTGGAGGAAGCAGAACCACTCTGCTTGATCTGCTCGAAGACGTCAGCAAGCTGTTCGCCAAGGAAGATCGAAATGATGGCGGGGGGAGCTTCGTTGGCACCGAGGCGATGATCGTTGCCAGCGTGTGCGACAACGGCACGCAGCAGTGAGCTGTGCTTGTGGACACCGCGGATGACAGCCGCACAGAATACCAGGAACTGCATGTTTTCGTGCGGTGTCTTGCCGGGTTCCAGCAGGTTCCCCTGAACGGCATTGCCGAGCGACCAGTTGCAGTGCTTGCCCGAACCGTTGACGCCAGCGAAGGGCTTTTCGTGCAGGAGGCACTCGAGACCGTACTTGGCGGCAACTCGCTTCAGCGTCATCATGATGAGCTGCTGATGGTCTGCGGCGACGTTGGCGTTTTCGTAGATCGGGGCGATCTCGTACTGGCTTGGTGCCACTTCGTTGTGGCGAGTCTTGACGGGGACGCCGAGCTTGAAGAGTTCTCGCTCGCAGTCGAGCATGAAAGCGAGGACACGGTCTGGGATGGCACCGAAGTACTGATCGCAGAACTCTTGCCCCTTGGGTGGCTTGGCTCCGAACAGAGTGCGGCCAGCGCTGATCAGGTCAGGGCGAGCGAAGAAGAAGTTGCGATCGATCAGGAAGTATTCCTGTTCTGGACCGCACGAGGCGGTGACCAGGGGAACATTCTTGTGACCGAACAGCTTGAGCACACGCTGAGCGTGGATGTTCAGTGCCTTCATCGAACGCAGCAGTGGAGTCTTCTTGTCGAGAGCTTCACCGGTCCATGAGAAGAAGGCGGTCGGGATGACCAGCGTGGTGCCGTTGGGGTTTTCGAGAATGAAGGCAGGGCTGGTAACGTCCCAAGCGGTGTAACCACGGGCTTCGAACGTGGCCCGAATGCCCCCCGATGGGAAGCTGGATGCGTCTGGCTCGCCCTGGGTCAAAGCCGAACCGCTGAATTCGTTAACGGCTCCACCCAGGCCGTCCGGTGCCAGGAAGCTGTCGTGCTTCTCGGCGCTAATCCC
>NZ_DASWWZ010000600.1:0-7575 GCF_036405755.1 Schlesneria sp. | reverse complement strand
GAGGACATGTGGGTTCGCATAAGGATTTCCCATAGTGACATTGAGCAGTGAAACGCCCTCTTCCGTGAGCCAGCGTGCCACCTGCAGGGGCTCATCCGGTTTCCAGCGGGTGTGATCGTTAGGATCAACGCCGAAACTCGTCAGCAGGAGCCCGGTATGAGGGACAGGGATGCCTACGCCTTCAGCATCCTTGCGATAGGGGATCCCATCGTAGACACCGATGCGTGACCCGATTTCGATGGAAGGAACATCATCCCGGCAACGTCGGATGATGTTCCGTACCAGGCGCGTTCGATTCTCGAGGCGACCGCCGTATTCGCCTGGCCGGTTGGTCGAGGCGAGCAATTCCGACAGCAGGTATCGATGGCATTGTTTGATATCGATGAAGTCACAGCCGATTCGGGCAGCCAGTTTCGCCGCAACGAGGTACTGGTCTTCGATTCGCTTCAGATCATCATCACTGAGCAGCGGGAACGAGGCGTCAATCGTTTTGCCGGTCGATTTGTCCAGGGTGAACGGATCGAGCAACGGATCGTGCATGGCGATCTGTGGACGACGAAAGCAGTATCGTCCTGAATGCGTCAGTTGGAGTCCGATCACCAGGCCGCCGTCGGAACCATAGACGTCACGGTGAGCAGCGCGACAACCAGCCAGCATCTGCTCAATCGCACTGGCGCTCCCTTCATGCAGCCAGAGCTGGCGGGGATTCATTCGGGCATCTTCTGCGATGGCTGTCGCCTCACCCCAGATCAGCTTCGCTCCTCCACCGCCGAACCGGCGATAGCGACGGTAGGTCAGTTCGTCAGGGGCTCCGTCGAGTGTCCCGTCGCACCCTTCCATCGGCTGGATGCAGAACCGGTTCCCGACATGCAGTCGGCCGACCGTCGCCGGTTGGAAGAGAGGTGAGAAGTTCGCGGACGAGGGCAAATCGCTCCCCAGTTCCTTCGCCTTCTGAACCAGTTCGTCAGCGGTTTTGAATTGAAAGTAGCGTGCCATCGAAATTTGCTCTTGGGAGATGAGCCCGACCGACATCCGGGATGCGCACTCGTGCGGTGAGCGCGGCAAGGCGCAACGCGAGGTCCGGTCCGACGGGGCAACAAAGCGACGTCGGGATCATACCGGACTGGCGGTCAGAAATCGCACGCAGCAAGTTCACGTCAGGGGTGTGTCAGGATTCAGGCTGAGAAGCCGACCAGAGATCCTTCAGGAACTTCTGGAATGGTTTCGAATTCACGTGTTCGCGCCGGGTAAACCGCAATTTGACTGCGTCGAGGCCCGCTTTGTCGCGTGCTGCGACTTCCGGATCAATGCCGAATCCCGTGATCTGCCCTAACTGAACCGAGCCCGCTGGAACGTAGATCATGCATTCCAGAGCGGCGGGCCGCTTGGTCACCAGGCTGACGACCGGGGTCTTGCCGCGGGTGTAGTGCACGACGACCTTGTTCGTCCAATCGACTTCGACAGACGGCAGAAGTTTCTCGAGAAGCGCCGCCATGTCTTCCAGTACGGCCGGTTCCCATTCGATGGTTCCCTGCAGGAAGCCCTTGCGCATCAGGTGCCACTTTCGGCCCAGTTTTTTCCAGGGGGTCAGGTCTTCGAGATTCAGCGCTTCGGGGCGCGCACGGCTGACGAAGGCCTCGATGGCTTTCGTCAGGAATCGTTGGAACGCGGGGCTTTGTGTGTCTTCCGGAGCAACAATCGAGATCGTGATGTCTTCGAATGGACCGTTGGTCGAAGGCCTGATCCGCACTCGTGGCTGACGGTTATAGACCGGAATGTCGTCCAGATCATTGACATCTTTCAGGGCCAGTTCTGCAGCGAGCGTTTCCTGGACGAAGGTTCGCTTCGGCAACCGGAACTTTAGCGTCAGCAGCCATTCATCACCGGTATAGGCATGCAGGAACCAGCCGAAGCTACGCGTTTTGGCAGCGATCTCAACGGTGCTTCGTTCATTCCAGTCAGGCGGACTGAACTCGTCTGTTGCCTCGATCGTCTCGATCAGGCTGGCGAGGATGCTTCCTTTCCAGCGACGTGGTCGTCCATTATTGGCCAGGCCATCCACGGTATGCCACTTGAGGCCGTCGACCTCCCAGGGCATCCTGGCATCGGCACCAATCTTGGATGGGTCGAGATCGCCCGACTGTTTCTTCCGAGCGGCTTCCGCGTCGAACGTCTCTCGGTGGCCTCGTCCCCCTTCTGCCAGCACGCTGGCCAGAACCTCGCCCGTAAAGCTGCGATGTGCGGTCCGGGTCAATGAACCGTTGGTGGTAGCGGACGCCGCCGCATGGGCGTATTCGCCTGCCCGCTGGACGACGTCTTCGGGAGTCCCTTCCGCGACGATCCAGCCCCCTTCGGCTCCGGCTTGCGGTCCGATATCGACGATCCAGTCGACGGTTTTAATGACGTCAAGATTATGCTCAATGACAACGACCGTATTTCCAGCGTCGACGAGACTGTTGAGAATCTTGAGCAGTTTACGGATGTCGTCGAAGTGCAGACCCGTGGTCGGTTCATCAAGTAAATACAGGGTCTTGCCCGATTGGGGTCGAGACAGTTCTGCCGCCAGTTTCACGCGCTGCGCTTCGCCGCCGGACAAGGTCGGGGCGGGCTGTCCCAGCGTGAGATAGTCGAGTCCGATCGCGGCCAGGACGGATAGCGGGCCGCGAATTTTGGGAATGTTGCTGAACAGTTCCAATGCCTGTCCGATCGACATTTCCAGCACGTCGGCGATGCTTTTGCCGCGATAGGTCACCGCGAGCGTTTCGGCGTTGTAGCGTTTGCCCCGGCAGGTATCACACTCCACCCAGACATCGGGAAGGAAGTGCATTTCGATCAGTTTCTGACCATTCCCCTCGCAGGTCTCGCAGCGGCCACCCGTTCTGTTGAAGCTGAAGCGGGTCGCGCTGTAGCCACGGACCTTGGCTTCGGGCAGTCGCGAGAAGAGTTCACGAATGTGTTCGAAGACACCTGTGTAAGTCGCGGGGTTGGATGCGGGGGTCGTTCCGAGCGGTTGCTGGTCGACCACGATGATCTTGCTGAGAAACTCAAGTCCGTTCAGTTCGTCATAGGGACCCGCCTGTGCCGTGGCTCGATTGAGTTTTCGTGAGATGGCGCGGGCGAGCGTATCATCGATCAGGGAACTCTTGCCACTGCCGCTCACCCCGGTCACTGCGGTCAGGGTTCCCAAGGGGATCCGCAAATCGACGTTGCGGAGATTGTGCTGACGAGCACCCAGCAGTTCCAGCCAGCCCCCACCGGGTGGGACCTGATAGGTGTCGTGAATGCTGCCGGGGCGTCCCCTTTGGGTCGAAGCGACGGCGGACAGCGTTTCCGCAGGGGGGGCGGCCGCGCTTTTCGACGATTTTTTCCGGGTCTTCTTCGGAGCGGGACCTGTTTGAGGTGCCTCAGTGGAGGTCGCCCCAATTCGCTGCATGCGGCGTTCGAGCGGAATTTTGATCTCTTCGCGACCCGAAAGGAATTTGCCGGTCAACGAGAGTTCGCTCTGATTGATTTCCGCCGGAGACCCCTGGGCGGTGACCGTACCTCCAAAGCGTCCGGCACCCGGGCCGAAGTCGTAAAGGCGGTCCGCAGCTTGGATCACTTCGCGATCATGCTCGACCATCACCACGGTATTGCCGAGATCTCGCAGCTTGATGAGTGCCGAGAGCAGGCGCCCGTTGTCGCTGGGGTGCAGCCCAATGGTGGGTTCGTCGAGGACGTACAGGACGCCGGTCAGGGCGCGACCAATCTGACCCGCCAGGCGAATCCGCTGGGTTTCTCCCCCGGAGAGTGTGGGGAGAGTTCTTCCCAGAGTGAGGTAGTGAAGCCCGACATCCACGAGAAACTTCAGCCGGGACGTGGCTTCGTCCAGCAGGTCACCCGCGATTCTCTTCTGCGAAGGAGTCAGGTTGAGATTGTTCAGATACTCGAGTGTCTCGCGCAGAGGGAGATCGCATAGCTGTTTCAGCGTCTTGCCCACGTTTCCGTCAAGATGCGAATGGCTCGTCCGGGAATCGGCGGGGGGTACATCTGCGGCGATCCCCTTGCGCGGGGTCATCAGCTTCACCGCGCATGCGTCATCACGCAGGCGACTTCCCTGGCAGGCGGCACAGGGGACTTCTCCGACGAGTTCGAAGAATTTCATACGGTATTCGTATGACAAGCTCGCCGCCTGCTCGATCGCGGGATAAAGCCCCTTGTATTGAAAACGGAGCGTCCCACGGGGCGACTTGTCCCTGGCACCTTTCTTTGCGGTCGAGGCCTGATCGGGCGAACCGAGTGACAGTGGAATCCAGGTGTCGCCGGTACCGAACAGAACGGCTCGCTGCTGGGCCGCATCGAGTTGCGAGAAGGGGACATCCAGCGGGATATCGCATTCTTTTGCCATCGCGGCCAGCATCTGCCGGAAGAGGGGAGATTTCGCGGGATCGGGCCACGCACTGACCGATCCTTGTGCCAGGGACCGTGTCTGGTCCGAAATGAGTGCTCCCAGATTCGTCCCTTGCTGAACGCCGATCCCTTCGCAGGAATGGCACCAGCCGAGGGGGCTATTAAACGAAAAGTTGTGAGGAGCCAGTTCCTCGAATCCCCGCCCGCAGGATTCACAGGCGCGGAAGAGGCTGAATGGCTGCACCTTCCACTTTTTCTCATCGCGGTCTTCATCGACGAACGCGACGCGGATCAGGCCCTTACCGACGTCGAACGCCAGTTCGACCGATTCCGCCAGACGGGACCGGCCCGCGCGTGAAAGCGTAATGCGATCGACCACGATTTCGACGTTGTGCTTCCGTTTGCGGTCAATTTCGGGGACCGAATCGAGTGCATGCGTGACGCCGTCGATGCGAACGCGACGATAACCTTGTTCGGCAAGACGTTCCCACAGCTTGGAGTACTGCTGGCCGACGGTGACTTCCTGTGGAGCAAGAATCAGAACTCGTGTTCCCTTACTGGCAGAGGGCGCGGTCTGCCCGTCTGTTGAAGAAGCGTCATCGGCGGGGACGGTCTCAAGCAGTCGTTCGATGACATCATCGACGGTTTGCGACTTCACAGCGATGCCGCAGTCCGGGCAGAACTGCGTTCCGAGACGCGCGTACAGAATACGGAGATAGTCGTAGATCTCGGTGACAGTCCCGACAGTCGAGCGAGGTGTATTGCCAACCGTTTTCTGTTCGATGGCAATCGAGGGTTGCAGTCCGTGAATGTGTTCGACGCGCGGCTTGGGCATCTGACCCAGGAACTGGCGCGCGTAAGAGGACAGAGATTCGACGTACCGGCGTTGTCCCTCGGCGTAGAGGGTGTCCATGGCCAGAGAACTTTTTCCCGATCCACTCGGACCGCAGAAAACACTCATCTGGTCTCGCGGAATCTTCAGGTCAAGGTGTTGAAGGTTGTGCTGCGCAGCACCACGAACGACGATCGACGTGTCTGCACCATCGGGTGCCTCGCTGAGCGCAACCGACGTCTGCCACCGGGGTGCACCGGCGGCCAGTGCTGAGTAAGGGGCGAGGGCAGTCACTTCCTCCTTGTTTGCGTTGACCTTTGAAACCTTCTTCTTACCGCGGGGCGTCGAAGCAGGAACCATGCCCGGCACTGTTTTCAGTGCTCGTCCTGTGTGAGATTCCTCGCAGTTCATTACCTCTTCAGGCGTTCCTTCGGCCAGAATTCGTCCACCACCGGAACCCCCTTCGGGGCCAAGGTCAATGACCCAGTCGGCCGTTTTGATCACGTCGAGATTGTGTTCGACGACGATGACGGTATTCCCCGCCTCGACGAAGCCGTGAAGCACGCGCAGCAGGTGTTCAATGTCGACGAAGTGCAGTCCGGTCGTCGGTTCATCCAGAATGTAGACCGTCTTGCCTGTCGAGCGTTTACTCAGCTCTTTCGCCAGTTTGACTCGCTGTGCTTCGCCACCGGACAGTGTTGGCGACGGCTGACCGAGCTTCATGTAGTCCATCCCAACATCGTGAAGCGTCTGGAGCGACTTCACGAGTTTGGGATGGTTTTCGAAATGCTCAAGGCCCTGCTGAATGTCCATTTCGAGGACATCATTGACGCTCTTTCCCTTGAAGCGAACCTCCAGGGTCTCTTTGTTGAACCGTTTCCCCTGGCAGACGGGGCACGTCACCCAGATATCCGCGAGGAAATCCATTTCCAGTTTATTGGCGCCATTCCCTTCACACGCCTCGCAGCGTCCACCCGGGACGTTGAAAGAGAACCGTCCGGGCTTGAAACCGCGAACTTTCGATTCGGGCAACTGCGTGTAGAGGTCTCGGATCAGATCAAACAGTTTGACGTACGTCGCGGGATTCGACCGGGGGGTTCGTCCGATCGGACTCTGGTCGATGTCGATCGCCTTATCGATCTGTTCAAGACCCGTCACTTGGGTGTAGGACCCCGGGTTGCCGGTTCCCTTATTAATATCGCGGTTGAGGACTTCCCACAGGATGTCATTGACCAGAGAGCTCTTTCCGGAACCGCTGACCCCGGTCACGCAGATGAACTTCCCCAAGGGAAATTTCACCGAGACATTCCGGAGGTTGTGGTGGGTCGCTCCGTGAATCTCGATCGCATGGCCGTTGCCCGGTCGGCGGACCTTGGGAATCTCGATCGAACGACGACCGCTCAGGAAGGCACCGGTCGCACTTCGCTCTGAATTTCGAATGTCTTCGACAGTACCCTGGGCAACAATTTCACCCCCACGAACGCCGGGGCCCGGTCCGAAATCGACGATGTAGTCAGCCGCCTTCATGGTTTCGTCATCGTGTTCGACGACGATCACCGTATTCCCCTGATCACGCAGATCCTTCAGGCTGTCCAGCAGCATCACGTTGTCACGAGGATGCAGGCCGATTGACGGTTCATCGAGGATGTAGACGACCCCCACCAAACCGCAACCGATCTGCCCGGCCAGCCGGATTCGCTGGGTTTCCCCACCAGACAAGGTCGGGGCGGTCCGGTCGAGCGTGAGATAGTCGAGTCCGCATCGCAGCAGGAAGCTGAGCCGGCCGCGAATCTCCTTGAGGGCCTCCTCAGCAATAAACTGACCCGTTTCCGACAGTTCCAGATCGCCGAAAAATTCCCACGCGGCGAGTGTGCTGAGTGAGCAGACTTCGGGTAGCGACAAGCTTTCCACGGCAGTCGCTACCGTCAGTTCACTTTCTCGCGCAGGCTTTTTCCGTTTGGACGTTGAAGGTGGTGTTGCCTGTGCAGCCGACGGGGACGCGAACTGCTTCTCACGCAGCGTCTGAAGTTCGGTTCGCGCGAGGGACGCACTTCGTGACGTCAGGCGATAGCTGCTGGCCTCGGGATTCAGTCGTCGTCCCTGGCAACTATTACAGCCTGTTTCATGCATGTACTTTTCAAGTTGCACGCGCCGCATCGGATTGCGCGTCTTGCGGTATTCGTCCAGAAGTTCCGGGATGAAACCCGCGTACGTTCCGCCCCGTTTCCAGGTGTTACCGCCCGACTTATAGGTGAAGGTGATATTTCGATTGCCGGTTCCGAACAGGAACAATCGCTTTGCCGCTTCGGGCAGATCACGCCATTTGGATTTGAAGAAGCTGTCTTCGGCCAGGC
>NZ_DASWWZ010000599.1:0-4118 GCF_036405755.1 Schlesneria sp. | reverse complement strand
GGTCGGCACGATGCTCAAACCTACCTCTTCCGACGTGGCAATGAGAAGGAATTCGACAAAGAACAACCTCTCCCTGCGTCACTTCCCGCGATCTTTGGCAAGACCGATCTCAAAATTGAACCGGTTCCGCTTCCCGCAACGTCCTATTACCCCGGATTGCGACCGTTCCAGCAGCTGGAGGCTTCGCAACAGTCGCAAGCAGCCTTTGACGGGGCCCAGAATGCACTCACGGCCGCGCGCGAGAAACTTGCAGCGGTAAAACAGGAATTGGCTCAAAAACCCGAGGACCCGACGCTAGCTCAGCAAGCTGGCATTGAACAACTACGGCTGCAATCCGCAGAACGTGGCGCCGCGACGGCACTTTCTAATCTTCTCTGGACGCAGGCTCGTATTCAGGCTGATCGAGCGAACTATGGAACTCCTCCGTCGGAAAATCGTGAAGACTTGACGCGGATCGCCGCACTTGCCGAGCGTGACTACAACCTTCGCCTGGCAGAACAGAACGTCACCGACGCTGAACTGAAACTTGCCGAAGCAAAAAAGGATCCTGCCAACTCAAATGCCATTACGACTGCCGAAACGGCCCTGGCGACTGCCCTCAAGGGCCGCGAAACTGCAATCGAAGCTCTCAAACAGCCACCGACCGTTTACACGAGGTTTGGACCGGTCTATCCCGTGACAAGCACTGGTCGACGACTGGCGCTGGCTCGCTGGATCGCCAGTCAAAACAACCCACTGACGGCCCGTGTGGCGATTAATCACATGTGGTTGCGACACTTTGGCCAACCCCTGGTCCCTACGGTTTTCGATTTTGGATTGAACGGGAAAGCCCCCACGAATCCCGAACTTCTCGATTGGCTTGCCGTCGAACTGATGGAGAACGGATGGCGGATGAAGGCAATCCACAAACGGATTGTGATGAGCCGCACCTACCGACAGCAGTCTGTCGTGTTACCGACGACTGAGCAGAACCGGTCCATCGACCCGGACAATCACTACCTGTGGCGAGCCAACCCGCGTCGGATGGAAGCAGAAGTGGTTCGTGACGCAACTCTTCTGGTTTCAGGTCGTCTTGATCTGACTTCAGGGGGCCCGGAACTGGACGAGGCATCGGGCATGGAAATCCCTCGCCGCAGCCTCTACTTCCGGAATAGTAAAGAAAAAAAGATGACGTTCCTCGATACGTTCGACCGCCCCAATGTCGTTGACTGTTATCGAAGAAGCGAAAGCATTGTTCCTCAGCAGGCATTGGCCCTTGCGAATAGTCCACTCTCACTGACGGAATCGCGGAGACTCGCACGGAAGCTCTCTGAGGAGGTTGCGACATATCCCAATGACGCTCAGGCGCAAGCGTTTGTTACCACAGCCTTCGAACGAATTCTCAACCGCCAGCCTGCCCAAGTCGAGCTCGACGAATGCGTGAACTTCCTCGCAACTCAGACGGAGACTTTGCGAGGACAGGCCACATTATCCAAATTCAGCGGTGGGACCGCATCGGCGTTCCCTCCTTCTGATCAACCTGACCAACGCGTTCGTGAAAATCTCGTCCATGTCCTCCTGAATCACAATGACTTTATCACGATCCGCTGACGACATTATTAACGGAATAAATCACAGATCACCTCAACCTGATGGCTGCGGTGGAAAGTAATTAAGGGAGCATCCATGGTACCTCCAGCTCGACCTGCTCAGTTTCGTTCCCCGCTTAATCGACGATCGTTTCTCGCGGATGTCGGCATGGGCTTTACCGGCCTCGCCCTGGGTTCGATGCTCTCGCGAGATGGCGTCGTGCGGGCTGATTCAGCAATTCCCTTCGAAGCTCCTGATGGTCTTGGGCACCATGTCGCGAAGGCAAAAAGTGTCATCTGGATTTTCCTAGTCGGCGGTATGAGTCAGATGGAGTCGTTCGACCCCAAACCCGAACTCAATGCCTGGGCCGGTAAGACATTTGCAGAATCTCCCTATCAGCACTTCCTCGATTCGCCTTACTCTAAAAAGAATCTCCGCGAACTGATTGAAGGTCTGCATCAAGTTCATCCCAAGATTTACGAGATGCAGGTAGGGTTCAAGAAGTATGGCCAGAGTGGTCTGGAGTTCTCTGACTGGTGGTCTCACCTGGGACAGCATGCCGACGACATTGCCCTGGTTCGATCGATGTGGACAACAGATAACAACCACGGGGCTCAACTCCAGTTCCATACAGGTCGGCACGTTCTGGAAGGTCAGTTCCCGACCATCGGTTCGTGGGTTCATTACGGCCTAGGCACCCTGAACGAGAATCTGCCGCAGTTTATCGTCATGGGTACTCCGATCGCCGATTGCTGCGGTGGGCTTGGTGCTCACGGCGCCAACTACCTCGGCCCGGAACATACGGGAGTCCAATTGGCCATTGATCCGAAGAACCCACTGCCGTTCGCTTCGCCAGGTCCTGACGTTTATCGCGAAGAGCAGGCAGGGGAGTTCGGACTTCTCAGTCGCTTGAATCGTATTTCTTCCGTCGAATATCCGGACGACCAGGCTCTGGCTGCGCGAATCAAGTCCTATGAACTGGCGTTCCGCATGCAGGCTGCCGTCCCTGATATCGTTGACTTCGGGCAAGAAACGCAGTCAACGCAAGAGGCTTACGGATTGAACAACGCCACCACGAAACCATTCGGAGAACAATGCCTGGCCGCCCGCCGTCTCGTCGAAAAAGGTGTTCGTTTCGTTCAGATCTTTCATGGTTCGAACGGGGGAGCGGGTGCCTGGGATGCCCATGGCAGTCTGAAGGCGGGACACAGTGCCTTGTGCGCCCAGATCGATCAGCCCATTGCCAGTCTCATCGGAGATCTCAAGCAGCGAGGTCTGCTGGACGAAACGTTGATCGTCATCGGAACAGAATTTGGCCGCACACCGGGTGCACAGGGATCCGACGGGCGAGATCACCATCCCTACGGATTCTCGGTCGCCCTGGCGGGTGGCGGAATCAAAGGGGGGATCGCGCACGGAAAAACGGACGAACTCGGATTCCATGCAGTGGAAGATCGCCATTACGTCACTGACCTCCATGCGACGGTGCTGCAGCAGATGGGGCTCGACCCACGGCGTCTCGAAATTCCCGGTCGCAAAAGACTGGACTTGGACTTCGGTAAGCCCATCGACGAGATTGTGGCCTGAGTTGTCCAAATCCTTCAAAAAAAGGACTTTCGCACTGCTGAATCACAGGAACATCTGAGGAACAGGAACATCGAATTGAGGGAAGCCGCTAACGCTTCCCTTCATTCGTGTTGCTTCTGTCGGATTGAAACTCACTCATCTTCTACGCTGTTATCCATGGACTCGGGCAAGTCTTCGTCCAAGTCATCCGCTCCGCTGACTGATCGACTCGGTGTGGGAGGGATTTCGGATTCATCTGTCTCGTCGGCAGTCTCTGCGCCATCTGCGGCAGGGGTCAAATCAGGGTTTGCAAGGTAGAAGAAATCGTTTGGCCGTTCATCTGGCACCATCGGAAGGCCGTCGGTCCCCAGCAGAGAAATGCCATCTGCAGGCAGGATTCGCCCCGTCCTGAATAAGAGATCACGCAGCGACTTGTTGTACTCGGTGATACTCTTGGAGTAAGCCGCTTGAGCCAGTGTCAGGCTTGAGATTGCCCGCAGAGCCAGGTCGTTACTCTTATTACCCGCTTCGTAATCTGCTTCAGCAGCGATCACGCGCCGGCGCGCTGCCTGTAATCGTCGGCGTGTCAGCTTTGACATGGAATGAGCCCGCTCAATCGTCATCAGTACCGTATTGAGCTCATGAGCAATTTCGTCCTCCTGCATGGCAAGCGCTGCCCGCCCTTTTGCAATCCGAAGCTCGAGTTGCCGAACCTGGGCTTTTTCCTGTCGCAACCATAACGGAAGCTGGTACTGAAAACCGAAGTCCCAACTCGTCTCTTTCCCGCTGAACATGGTGGTAACGGCACTGTTGAAACCCTGTCGCGTATTCATCGAGTCGGACGTTGTCGTACTGTAAAACTTGTCACCAAACCCGTTCAGTCCGTATCCCGCGACAAAGTCGAGTTTGGGTGCAACAAGTTTCCGGGCCGCGATGAGCTGAAGTTCGAGGCTTTGGACATTCAGCTTCTGACGCGACAACTC
>NZ_DASWWZ010000598.1:0-12406 GCF_036405755.1 Schlesneria sp. | reverse complement strand
GACCGGTCAGTAACTGCCACAGCACGCAGCCCAGCGAGTAGAGTTCAGAACTGACTGTCCGGGAGGCCCCCGTCCCGATCAACTCGGGGGCAATTCCGTCGTAGTGATCCAGCGTCAGATCATCGTGAATGGTCATGAACGGGTGCAGTACCGGCTGGATGGCTCCGTTGACGAGTACCGCAAGACCGTTATCCGTGAGCCGGATGTTCGACATCCGAATGTCGCCGTGAAGAATCGATCGGGCATGCAAAGCCGAAAGACCTTCCAGCAGTTGCTTGCCAATTTCGAAGACGACTGTCGCGGGGAATCGACCTCGGCGCACAAGTAGCTGGTTCAGGGGCAGTCCGGGAACATAACGGCAGACCAGATCAACCGATTTCTGTTCGAGCGGCAGAACTTCGTTTGGAACAACAAGATTCGGATGCGCGAACCCCTTCATCTGCCCGGCAGCGATCGTCATCTCGCGATGAAGTTCCGAAGCACACTCTATTTCCACAAGCTGCCGCTTGATCACACAACGTTCTCGTCGATCGAGTCGTCTAACCAGCAGTGTGCAGCCTCGTTGACTTCGTCCGAGCTCATCGATGGTGACAAACGAGCCAACGCGGAGCGAGTCCCCTCGCCCGATTTCCAGTTGGCGGGCCTGATAGGGAGTCAAAAGGCGTAGTTGGACCAGCGAGTCAATCCAGACGGAATCGAATGCCGGCAGGTCCGACGCAAGTCGTTTCACGCGGCCGCGGGCCCGGCGAAGATCGCTGGGCTGACACAACTGGAGTTCTGTCAGTTGTCGAACCAGTTGTTCAGATGGTGGCTCATACACGACGAAAACATCCCTGAATGCGACTCGTCCGGTGACCCGCATTGCCGCTTTGAATTGAAACGACTCACAAGGCCACCATGACTTAGGAATCGTTGTCGCAGAATCGGGAAATTTGAGCAATACGCCAATGCGTATGGCAAGTTGATGGCAGCAATTCTAGGAGCGTGGACTTCACAAAGTAAACCCGCTGCTCGTTTCCTTAAATGCCTCAGCGGCGATTTCAGTCGCCGTGTTTACTCCGTTCTCTCAGAAGGTCACTGCAGCTTTTGAGCGAATTTTTCTCTTGCTCGGAAAGCGACTGCAATCCATGTTCGTGCACTTTGGCGAGTAGCGAGTCCAGTTCTTCTTCGACTTGTGCTTGCCGCGTTTGCTCGAGTTGTTCGCGTCTGACTCGTCGCTGTTCGCGCCAGCTTTCCAGCGGGCCGTGAAGAGATTCCCGAGTCGACACCGTATTCGATCGTTCAAGCGTCTCAGCATCATCCAGCAGGTCATCATCACTCGGTCCCGCTGCATCCAGTGCTTCAGCCAATTCCAGCTGGAAGTACTGGATGAGATTCATGGTCAGGACGAAGGTACCGATGAGCACCACCTGGCTGTTATCGAACGAGGCACCCCCAATCAGAATCAGCATCGCTACAAAGATTCCGATATTGATTGCGGTCCGATTAACGAACTCAGGAGCGATCCGGGTCAGCAGTGCAGCACGCAGGATGTGTCCGCCATCCAGGGGCAGGACGGGAAGCAGATTGACTAAAAGCCCAATCCAGTTGGCCGTGAACAGGAGCAGTCCGATGTCCTGCCAGATGGTTGCAGCCTGAAGTGAGCCGATCGGCAAGACAAACGGATTCAGCGACGACGGCAATGTCTGTGGTGCGTACCATCCTGGAAAGGCAAACAGGCAGATCAGCAGGTTAAGCGCAGGCCCTGCCGCGGCAGTGAGTCCCATCCCGAAGGCCCCGCGCGCGGGGCTGACTTGAGCGAGACCACCGACGGGAGTCAGCAATACCTCATCGGCTCGCCCACCGGTCCAGCGAGCAGTGAAGACATGCGCAAACTCATGAAGAAGGACACTCAACAGCAGCAAACCCGAGAATGTCATCCCCAGCGTAAAGCCATATCGCGGACAGACGACCAGGGGGACAATTGCCAGCCAGATACTCAGCCGCACATGGGTCGAAAACAGACGCCCTGCGGAAACCGATAGATGCATCCAATTCAGACGGTCGTTCATTGCTCATGCACCTCGAATCGGGCCACAAACCGCTGAAGTCCTGCGAATCGCCCTCGCCGGGTCGGGCTCTTCATGTGGTTCGTCTTAGTATCGTAGCCCTATCCCAGCTTGCCGACAATCGTCCATTAGCCTTTCCAGTCGCGAATTCCAGCGTCGCCAGAAATCGCCGTCGGATGTCATTAACGTAAGCAAAAAACGGAACTTATCGAAGTCGAAGACTGGTTAAACACGGTGGACTTTAACCCCACCTCGGCACTCATTTTTGACTCGAGATCAGCCCCGATTCGGGACTGCTTGCAGTCGCATACAACTTGCGGGGAATCCGTCCTGCACCGGCTGCAAGATGCCCCGCACGGCAGGCGAGCCGCATCGCTTCAGCCATCTGCGGTGGGTTTTGCGCCGACGCAATCGCCGTGTTCAACAGCACTCCATCACAGCCAAGCTCCATCGCATAAGCGACATCACTGGCGGTTCCAACCCCCGCATCAACGATCACAGGATAGTCGGGGTCATCCGCCTTCAAGTACTCCAGGCAGATGCGAATGTTATTGGGGTTCAGCACTCCCTGACCGCTTCCAATCGGACTACCTGCAGGCATCACTGCAGTGGCCCCCGCCTCTTTCAAACGGCGCGCCATGATCGGGTCATCTGAAGTGTAGCACAGCACCTCAAACCCATCCGCGACGAGTTCCCTGGTTGCTTCCAGGGTTGCAACCGGGTCCGGCAAGAGTGTCTTCTTGTCGGCCAGAACTTCCAGCTTCACCCAGCTCGCACCCGGATTTTCGAGTCCGAGCAGGATCTCACGACCGAGCCTGGCAGTACGGACGGCGTCTTCTGCGGTGAAGCACCCTGCGGTGTTGGGCAGAATGGTGTACTTCGACAGGTCGATGAAATCGAGGATATTCCGGCCGGACGCATCCACGAGTCGTTCACGTCGGACGGCGACGGTAATTACATCGGCCCCACTGATCGTCAGGCACTCACGCATCAGTTCGAAGGTCTCGTACTTGCCAGTCCCGACGATCAGCCTTGACCGGAGTGAGTGTGTTCCCAGACGCAGCGGTGCACCATTTTGTTCTGTCATCGTCGCGGTTCAGCCTCCACCAACAAGAGTGACTATTTCGATTTGATCATGAGCGGCAATTTTCGTCTGGCTATGCTCGGCCCGCGGGATAACTCGTCGATTCAACTCCACCGCCAGAAACCGGGGATTCAGCTTCAAACTGGCCAGCAGCTCGGCAACTGTCAAACCAGGTGCAACAGACTGTTGTTCGCCATTCACGAGAATCGAAAGCATGATGGTCGGCTAAGTCGTATGTGAGATGAAGAAACCCGGTATCCAGGACACCGGGTTTACGTTTTTCTGATTGCGTGAAATATCAGATCACCAATTGTCTGTCACGTTTTCGATATCGACTCCGGAGACGTATGCCCGTAATGCACCGTTTCGGGTGGAAACAGCCTTAAAGACATTCAGGTCCACCTTCTTGGAGACGACCTTCGACGAACCATCGACGAGTGCAAAGCAGGCCAGATCGTTATGACCGCTGCCAAAGCTGAAAAACTGGAGAGGGGCTGAATTCGCTGCGGTGGCTGTCCAGTAGGCATCCCACACATCGGGATGTGCTGGATCGTCCCAGACACGAACGCAGCAACTGAAGCCATCCGCCCAGAAACCGTACAGGCTGTCGCCGAGAATGATCGTGTTCGACGTACCATCGGTCACGTCCCCCATCCGCACAGAACTGCCATCGTAGAGCATTCCATTCGGAACCTTCGGGGCGTTGTTGGCTGCGGTACTGGTGTCGTAGGCCCCCATATTTCCACGGTAGGTGGCATAGGCCCAGCCCTGAGACATTCCCGAGCCGGGTCTGGACGAGGGAAGCGAGTTAGCACTGGGGCAGCGGTATGACTGAATCGTTGTTCTCAGATACTGTTCATTCGGCGACGCAACATTGTTAGAGCCGAACTTGGGCTGAGCGAAGTCGATATTGATCGTTCCCTCACCCATTTGCGACAGGATGAACGAGTGCCAGCCCCATTCGGGAGCCATGTACCATTGCGTGACGGTCGTCTTCATTTTCTGTCGATTCAGCACCGTATCGACGATCGCCGGTTCGGGCAGAGTTCCAATCTGGCCCCCTCCCGTCCCTGGTTGAATGAACCCCGAGGGGAAGCACCGGAAGGCACTTTCATAGTTGTGCATCGCGAGCACAATCTGCTTGAGATTGTTCAGGCACTGCGCCCGCCGTCCTGCTTCACGTGCCTGCTGCACCGCGGGAAGTACCAAGGCGGCCAGAACTGCAATAATCGCAATAACGACAAGCAGTTCGATCAACGTAAAGCCCTGTCGTGCGGGCCGGCTGGCGCAAACGTGACGACGAATCATAACGTGATTCCTTGGGATTGAGCGGCGATCATTGTGTCGTCGTCGCCATCTGATTCAGACGTATCTGTCCATGAATGACACTGACGCTATTGAGTGACGCTAACAAAACAACAGGCAGTTTTCAAACCCTGACTTCAACCTGACTGGAAATTCGTCCATCCACCTTCAGTTCAAAGTTCCCTGACCGAAAAGAACACCCGATCACCAGAAATGGCCAGCCAGTCCGCTATTGGTTAAGTCGGTATAAGTACTCACCCGACTTCCGGACGAGCAGAACCCCCTCGTCTTCCCGATTGGCGAACGACTCAACATCAATGGTCTTCGGATCACGGTAGCCAAGATTGATCCGGCGACAGGTCTCTTCCGGAATCCCGCTGGCCAGTGTGACCTGAACTCGTGGCTTCTCAACGCCGTTTTCGTAGGTGCCGCCCCCACGAACATGAGTCGAATGCGCCAGCACACCCCAGGGGTAATCTTTGAACCGATCCCACTGCTTGGTGAAGTAGTCGCGAACGTGGTAGCCCACCTGTTCGATCAACTTGCCATGCGTCACCGAGATTTCGTGCAGATGCGGCGCATAGATAATCAATTCGCCCCCGTCGGCCACGACCGGTTCCATCTTGTACATGCATTTCCCGGCCACCCACAGTTCGTCGTACATCGGGGGTGCACACGAGAGAACCTGTTTGAACGGCCGATCGTAGCGCTTGATGTGAACCCGACTCGAGAGATCCGCCGCATTGCTCCATGCACTCTCTGGAGTGCCGTAGTAAAGTCCATGCAGACTGTTGTCAGACGAGACCACCAACGTGATCGCCCGGCGCGTCTGGGGAATCATCGACGCAGCAGCATCGACGACCCGGCGCACTGGTGTATCCTTCACCCCGATGATCCCCGCATTGGTAATCAGGGCTCCCAGCCAGTGGAAGAAGTTCAGAATTTCCGGTCCGCCGATTCCCGGGAAAAAGTATTTATTCCCCCCCGAGAACCCGACCACCTCGTGCGGAAAAACCGGCCCCAGTACCAGCAGCAGGTCGTAGTCCTTAATCCGCGAATTGATCTGGACTGGAACTTCCAGCGACAGCAAGCCTCCAGAAAGTTCTTCGGTTTCCTGCTTTGTCAGCGTCCCCAGCGTCAGCAGCCGTTCCGGTCGGTCCCATTCATGGTTAAAGGCCTGCAACTGATAGAACAGCCGACGTCGCTCGTCATCGTCAATCCCGAGCAGACGTGCGATCTGTGAGTCGGACATGGGGGGATGAGTTCCCAGAGCGACGAGCACATCCAGCGACTGACAGTGGGGACGAACCTCTCGAAACAGGGCGTCGAACAACAGTGGCAGCGGCGCTGTTCGAGTGGCGTCAGGGACGATCAACAGGACTCGCTGACCGACAAAGTCATCCTTCGGCAAGGCGTTAAACCACTCACGGACCTGAAATGGCGAAAGCGAAGGGATGGATTCTGGCATTGAATTTCGTCTGAGAGAGATTTCTGCAAGACACGAAACACGGTCCGCATTTATAGCAATTTCGGTCGCGACTCCAACTCAACGCGGAACGACAAAGCCCGCGCAATTGAACCCCGGTTTCATCGACGGTCACGACTCGTTCAGCCACTCCAGCGCCTGATCATCGTCCGTTTTTCGTGCGGGACCATCTGTCAGACGAATGGTCGGAGGCGTGATGGCATCAGGACTGGGCAGAGGATACGAGGGAGCCGGCGGCCGCTGAGGGGGTTGTTTTCGTTTGCTGCTCCGTCCCACATCCAGGCCAGCTTTCTCGAGCAGACTCATCTCAAACGGATCGACGTCTTCGATCGTCGGAGGAACTCCGTTCGGATCGGGAGTGTACTGAATTTCGAATGGGTGACGAGCGAATGCCAGGGTGTCACCCGACTGGAGAAATCGCTCTTCGATCCTTTCGCCGTTGACCTTTGTCCCGTTACGACTGAGGTCCGTCGCCCGCCAGTAGCCGTTGATGTATTCCAGACGGCAATGATGGGACGAAACATTCGCAAAATCCAGCCGGATATCGCAGCTGGGACGACGGCCTACAATCAATTGAGGCTTGAGCAGAGGAATCGGATCGCCACCACCAACCGGAACGAGAAACCCCAACATACAGAATTGTCCCTTCATCGTTCACAAGGCGGTGCGGTACATCAACGACCTGCGTAAGCTGACGCGGCCCCCCACGCCACCCTGGAGGCGGATGGGACGAGAGACCTTGTCCCTGCATTTTCGCTGTATTTTTCAGAGCCCGCAATCAAAAGTGTCGGCAATCACTTCGACAGATTCAATACAAAAATTGATTTCTTTGCGAACTGCCGGAATCTGCAGAACTGCCAACCAGAACATCTTCCAGCCCCGCATCTCGCGACGGGCTGACGGCCAGTTCCTCGCCATGAACAGCGTGGAGAGTAGCCTCACCGTGATGTTCGGAAAATGGCCAGAGGCATTGAGCACCTTCGTGGGCATCTTCATGAGCATCTTCCTCGTCCCCCCCGAATTCTGGGGAGGGCGTCTGTTGCGGCGCAGGATCGCTCCACTGCGTAGCCTCCGTTCCCGACTTTGTTTCCTCTACTGCCAATTCTTCCCGCAACCAGTTGGGCATCGATTCCCGATAGATCCCCAGCAGATCTCCCTCAGGTGAAACCAGCGGTTCCTCAAGCAATTCTTCACAGGCGGGTCCGTCCTGGCCGGGCAGGGACCAGAACCACTGATTTTTCACTTTCATCGCCCGGCATCCCAGGCTCTTGAAAGCACGCCGCAGCGTGGAATAGCTGATGTCGTAGTAGCTGGCGTTGCTGCGGATCCAGATTGACGACGCGCGTCCCGGTGTCAGTTGATCCTTCAGCCATCGTGTCACCCGCTGAATCTCGTAAACCTCTTCACGGACCAGCGGATTCTTCAGTTTTACAGCCATTTGATGCTGATAGTCAGCACTCGAGAGGGCAACTGGTTCGCTGTTCCAGACAAGCCTCCCTTCGTCGATCACGAAAGCCCGTCCGGCAGGAGTCGCCGTGAGGTTGGTTTTCACCGGGAGCAGAAGCCTCTGGCCTGGATGTTCCAGGTCCTCGGCCGCCAACAGGACAGAGCGTGCGGCATTCATTAGTTCGTGATAGGCAGCACATCGAATGCGACTTCCTGTTTTCGCAGTGACGTTGGTCACCACCAGTACCGCAGCACCTGTTCGATGAGCCAGTTCCACCAGCCGAGACACGACCTCAACGCGGTCTCGCCTGTTGTCCGTCGGCCCGAAGAACCGATCAATCGGATCGATGACGATTAACCCGATCTCTTCCCCCGCGTCGGCGAGTTCTTCCAATGACTCTTCCAGGCGCGACAGATCCTGCTTCAGCCGAAACAAGCGGGGTTCACGACACTCCGTTGCCGGCGGACAATCTTCAGCCGCAAGGGACGACTCGTCCGTCGACGAGACACATCGGCTGTCACCCGGTTCGCTCCCCCTCAGCACATACACACACCGCGTATTGCCCCCGGCGGCGGCCAGGCGCGGCAGTACGGTATCGTCCGCCGCATCCTCGGCCGACAACACGACCACCGATCGGGGCCGCTTTTCGAAACATCGTTTGCTTCCGTACTCATGGTCAGCTTCGCCGTGCCACCCCTCGCTGCCGGGAGTTCCAGACACAGAACCCGTGCCCCGTGTCACCATGGCGGCCAGGTGCAGAGCCAGAAAACTCTTACCGATTCCCGGCTCACCCGTCAGCAGCGACAGCTTGCCGAACGGAATGAGCCCCTCGCAGGCCCAATCGATCGACCTCGGCGTCACGTCTGACAACCTTTGCAAAAGTGCCTGTGCCACCATTTTCGATCCTCCTTGCGCGACACCAACAACACGACACCCGACGACTCCGAACCTTATCGTACAACACAACTTTTTTTCCGCAAGACCAATTTGGCTGATGAGCGGCTTATGCAAGACGCAGCGATAAACGGACTGGCAGTTCGAGAATCGTTTCCACGAGAAATCCGAGTCAGGCACTGCCAACACCAGGAACCGAAAAGATCTCGTTCGGCACGGGCCGCTTCGGTTTCAACCCGCTGAGTGTGTGTCCGATCCCGGCGAAACGGCCACTTCTGCAGGGCTCGCAGCCCGACAAACAGACCTGGGGTGACGACGCAATCTGACCGTAGGGCGAGCCTCAGCCTTCAAGGCTTGAGCGACGGTTGAAAGCAAACTTTCCGACACTGCCGCGCACGAATTCGGAGCATTCGCGACCGCGTCCCGAGAGGCCGGATCGCCCCCCTGCAACACACACTGCGCGGCACCGATTGAAAACAGACCACTCGGCCTTGATTGGATCTGCCACGTCCATCGTGCAGGAAGAACTCTTCCGGAGACCTGCCACTACGTCGGAGCCCTCTGTTTCGACCAGAGACGGAGCGGCTTCTCGTATTTTTATGGAGAGAACGAGAGCACAGGAAAATCCGGACCGTCACGCCGTGACGCACGACTTTCCCTGCCCCCGATTTACACACACATGGAAAGTCGCGAGGCAGAATCCAGGCTGCCCGGATGATCCCGGCAACTTACTCTGGCTTCTTGGTCGCCGTCAGCCAGACAGAATCGAGTTGAACTCCGAGGCGACCGGGCACCCTGGCGGATCGTTCAATCTCTCGCGGCATGGTCGTAGTCCCCATGATCCGGATTGGACCTGAAAACGCTTCGCCATTGGAAGTCAGCGTCAGCTTCACTTCTCCTGCGCTCGGACCAGACGGCTCAGAGATCACCGCAGATCCGGTGACACTGGTCGGAAGCCCGGCCGCCTGAATTGTCACAGGTCCCACCGCCTCAGCCGCGGACGCCCGTCGGATAATCTTGACGGTGACTTCCGTCGGCTTCTCCGGTTCCAGCACGATCGAATCGCTGGCCAGTGAAACTTCGAAGTCCGCCTGCTCGTTCCGGATTGTCAGCAGATACCAAGCGCGGTCTCCACCTTTCCGAAAGCGATCTCCCACCGTGACGATGTAGTCCCCGTCGTGGGCCGCGGTATGTCCGATAATCGAATCTTTGGTGGGTCCCGAATCATCCACGTCGGCAACGACAGCCCCGGTCGGATCGGTCAGGGTTAACACGGGATCGAGTGTCAGGTCCAGACTGCGGGCTTCGACCGAAATCAGAATCTGCTGTCCTTTCTGGAGTGGAAGTCGATAGCGATTTGGAACCTTCGGCCGCTTCAGGCAACCTGTCAGAGAAACGGGAACCGTCACCGGGAACGGTTCGCGGTCTTCCAGCGAAGGCTGATCCGTCACCGCGGGATAGGGTGTCAGACGGACCCGCGTTGCCAGCGAGAAATCGGGCAGGGAGGCAAAACCGATGCGGGCATCGGGTGAGCGGCGCAGGTCATCGCTCAGTTCGTATTCCTGATAATCACCCAGCCTTGCCCCCCCGAATGGAACCACGTTCAACAGAGACTGCGCGGGAAGATTCCACCCAGCGATGCTCGGTTGGCCCGGGTCGGACAGCGGGACCGACAACGGCACGGCATGAGTCACCAGAGGTCCGGTCGTTAGCGTCAGCCGGTAGATCAGATGGGCCCCCCCCGTGAACCGGATCGACGAATCCGGTTGGGATGGAAAGGCGAACATGCGGACGATGTAGGTTCCGTCCTTCCGGGCGGTGAATGTCAGCCGGGGGTCCAGCTTCAAGTCGTCATGATTCTCGGCCAGTACGATTCCGTCCGGAGACACGACCTGCAGAATCGAGTCCATCGGCGAGCCGAGACGGGTGTTAGCATCAACGGCCGCAACCAGCGTCTGACCTGCGGTCAATTGAACGGCATAACTGTCGACATCTGCCCCATCCTTCAGAGCGGCGTTCACCGTCATGGGAAGCTGCTCGACCTTCGTCGCGTCCCCCAATCGATTATTCGGCTCGGTCTCGGTGAGTTCAGGATGACTGCCGATCAGGAATGGAGCAACAGCCGAAGCTCCTTCCGCGTCGTAATAACGAATCCAGACCCGGTCGGCCATCAGGTCAGCCGGGATCGTGATCTCGATCTTGCCCGACTCGGCTGTCGGTACCGCTTCAACCCCCGGAGCCCAGATCTTTACTCCCGGCCAGTTGTACGTGCCGGCACTGGTGACAACCACCTTCGATCCGCGCTGGCCCCCTGCCGGAAACAGGTGCGTCAGTGTCGGTGGGGCCGCCTCCGCCGCCGGGGCGAAGCAAAAAGCCAGGCCCAGGCAGGCCCCCAGGAAAAACCTCTGACTGGCTTTTCCGAGCCGACTTCCGCACGAAGTTCGAGTTTGATTCGACAAAAAACGCTGAGCAGGATCGCGATACCGACAGGTCATAACAGTCACTCGTCCTCACCGACAGGTTGCCCCAGTCCGATTCAATTACATCAATTCCGCGATGGGGCGAGAATCGCTGACCAGGTGTGTTGGCCGGCCTGCACCGTTGTAGAGGATCTTGTCCGGATCGATTCCCATCTTGAGATAGACGCTGGAGACCAGATTTTCAGGTGCGTACACCTTTTCCACGGCCGCGTAACCGCGTGGGTCGGTCGCTCCGATGACCTGACCGCGAGGAGTCCCGCAACCGGCTGCAAGGATCGAGATGGCACTCGACCAGTGATCACGGCCCGGTGTCGTCGATCCCGGCAAGGTGGAGATCGCCGGAGTACGTCCGAATTCTCCCATGACGAGAACGAGCGTCGTTTCGAGCAGACCACGTTGATCCAGGTCATCGATCAGCGTGGCAACGACTGAATCCAGATTCTGCCCCTTCTTTCGGAAAGCGGGGAAAATATCTGAGTGATGGTCCCATCCCCCGTTGTAAACGGTGACAAAGGGGACTCCCGCTTCGATCAAGCGGCGTGCGAGCAGTGCCTGCTGACCGAATGAGTTGCGACCGTAGGCCTGTCGCACTTCATCGGATTCGCGATGGATTTCAAACGCGCGCTGGGCGACGTCCGATGTCATCAGCGAGACAGCCTGCTGGAAGTTTTCGTCGGTCCCCACGACCGGATCCCCGGCCGCTTCATGGTGATAACGGACGAACTGGTCCAGCCTGGCCCGCATACTGCGTCGACTTAACGCTCGAGCGTCTTCCAGATCACGAGGGATCGTGACATCGCGAACGCTGAACTTCTCGTTGTTGGGATCGTCGCTGATCACGAATGGAGCATGACGAGCCCCCAGAAAGTTGGGTCCCCCTGAACGGGCCATTTCCGGCAGTGAGAAGTACGGTGGCAGTCCGTCTTTCGCTCCTCGTTCATACGAGACAACCGATCCCATGCTGGGATGGAAACTGACGAACGCACCACAACTGACGGGGATTCGGGTCGGAGCCCCCGTCGTCATGTAATGGTTTCCCGCACCATGATTGTTCTGGTCATGACGAACCGAGCGAATGACCGTCAGCTTGTCGCTGATGGCGGCCAGTCGCGTCATATTCTCCGAGAACAGGACACCGGGAATCTTGGTCTGGATCGGCTGGAAATCGCCGCGAATTTCTGACGGAGCATCTGGCTTGGGATCGAAGGTTTCGAAGTGACTGGGGCCGCCATCCAGCCAGACCAGAATACAACTGGTCTTCGCCGGTGCGATTGCGGAGGCACCATCATGGGCCCCTACGCGGGCCCGCAGTGCATCGACGAATCCGCCAGCAAACAGGCTGCCCAAACCGAGCTTCAGGCAGTCGCGACGTTTCATACCTTCGCAGTTTCGATTGATCGTCATGGATGTAGGGTTCCTTCTCTCGTGTCTGGCTTATCCGATGTTCTTTTTAATCAGTCAGTTCAGTCGATAAACGAGAACTCGGGTGTGTTGATCAGCGTCCAGAACAAATCCTCGATCGCGCGTCGTCGTTGATCTCCTTCGGGCAGATACTCTAGCGCCGCCAATCGTTCTTCTTCTCTCGGGTTGCGGTTGTAAATCAGCAGATATAACTCATCGACAATCTCCGCGTTCGACTTGTCGCTGGCAGCCAGCTTCGCA
>NZ_DASWWZ010000597.1:0-29667 GCF_036405755.1 Schlesneria sp. | reverse complement strand
TTCAACAGAACGGTGGCGGCCGCCGAATTGGCTCCACGGACCAGGCGAAGTTCCGATGGTGTCAGAACTCCTGACATGCGAACGAGGAGCATGTCGCCAATTAAATGGGTCCGAATCTGTTGAGGTCCGCGTCCGAAGTACTCCAGTTCAAACTTCACAATCAAATCAGAAATCGCTGCTTCGAGCTCGCCACGGGTGACAACGCGATCAATCGACTCGAACAAACCTGGATCCTCGCAAGCGGGCAACGAATTATCACACGAAGTCCGTGAGGTCAGACAATCTGATGGCGTGAGTGTAGAGGGCATCGAAAAGGGGGTTCTCTCGAGAGGACAACAAAGAGGGGGGCGGATGCCCCCCGGCGCGGTCTCGATGAGCCACCGCGCCGGGGGCATCGTTATTCGGTAAAAAACCGAAAAAGAAATTATCGGGGAACGGAGGGGACACCCCGAGACTGGCTACCACCGCTTGAAGTGGAATCCGAAGTGAACAGAGAGCCCTGCAGGCATTCGCCCCCCAGTTTCTGCGTGACTTCGTCAATGACGTCAGCCAGTGGCTTCTTCATCGCTTCAGGCGCCGACTGGAGAACGGAATCCCGTACTGCTCCTAGCGCCGTTCCGATGGCAAGTCCCTTCAACTTGTTGATCTCTGGTCCCAGCGTTTCGCTGAGCATGGAAATCCAGGACTTACTCGGGGGTGCTGATGACTGAGGCGCGCTGCTCAAGGGACGCAGTGTGGAATCATTCGCAGCGTATTGGGCCACGGTGGGAGGAACCGTATTCGTCGGACTGGGCGCAAATTCTTCATAAGGCCGACTCGATAACCCCTGGATTCCCGAGTGACCGTAGGATTTTGACCTTGTTCGAGCTTCCGCACTGGGGCGGTGCAGAAGCGATGCGCCGACATATCCCACTGCCACAGCACCCATCATGGAGATCCAGGGGTGCTTCTCGACATGTTGTGAGATATCGAAAGCTCCTTTGACGCTTTCGACTCCATCGTAAAGTGTCGTGCGAACATCCTGCACCGTCCCTTGTACGGCGTCAGTGACAGTGCCCACCGTTTCCGAGACGGTAGCCGTAGCGGTTTGTACTGTTTCCAGCACATTGGCCGTTGCCTCTTGTACGGTGGCGGTTGCCGTTTCGACTGTCTCGGCAACTTTTCCTTCGAGCAACTCAATCTTGTGAGCCAGTGACTCACGCGATTCTTCCATTTGAGCCAGGAGTTCGTCCTGTTCACGTGCTATTTCGGTGTCGACAGCCATTCGGTGTCCTCTTTCATTGCTTGTGCAGTTTTGGGAGTCAGGGCTTCAACGGATTTCATCTGGTTGACGCCGATCCCCACTGCGATGGCCCCTAAAACCACAATAAAAGCTCCGACAATCCCGTAGCACATCCACAGTGACAACGTCGGAACCTGAGTAGACAGCAAGTGAACCAGCATCAGACAGACCAGAATCAATCCGACTTGCAGGACTGCAAATCCCGCCCCCAGGAACGAGGCACCGGTTGTTGCCGTCTTTAAGTCCTGCTTGATTTCGTTCCGAAACAGAGCCAGATGCTGAATACCCAGGTTCTGAAGATCGCTCACGATTCCGCTGACGAGTTCAGTCACCGAGGGCTCCACACCCGGCTCGGGGGAAATGGAAGTTGACATGGATTATGTCCTTGATGAAGTAGCTCGCGCGACAAGAACCCCCAAACCGATCCCGATCAGCAGGGCGGGAATTGGATTCTTGCGAATGACCGAGGAGACATCCTGCATGATGCCGTCGAGGCCTTCACGTTCCAGGTATTCGCCCGTCTCGGTCAATCGCTGGGCAACAGCCGAGGAAGCCTGACCCAGACGCCCCTCCTGGGGGATGTTGTGACGGACGGCTTCGCCCGCGGCCTTCAAACCGCCACCGATCGCACATGCCGCGTCTTCGGCTTTCTGATCCAAGTACGACCCTGCGCTGGCAATCCCCTTCGAGGCATTGCACGCCGCTTCACTGGCCTGGTCAGCCACGTACCCGGCAGCCTTCCGTACATTGTCCACGGCACCCTGGGCGCCCTGAGCAACGGCCTGCGAGGCTTCCTGGACTTTGTTCTTCGCCATTGTTGTTGTGTCTGCCATGATACTCGTACTCCTGTTCGTAAGGTTGGGAACCACGGTGTCGAAGACTGACATCGTGGAGTATAGCAATAGCGATTAGCGTGCCAGTCGCTTTTTCGACCTGTGGAACTGTTTACTGGCTGAAAACGGATCGACTGGCACGTTATCGCAAGCAGCAAATCTGGGTTCATGACTGGTAGGCGTTCGTGCTGTTCGAAGGCCACTCATCGTCACTCAATCTGAAATGTGTGTGTGCGCACATCCGTCAGGGAGTCGTCGGCGTGACGGGAACCGCGTCAGTTCCCTTATGATCCCCTGTCTTTTCCACTTCCTTTTCCGTCGTAATTGTCGTCGTACCACCCGGGGTCTGAATCTTGGTCTCATCCTTCACGGTGGAGGTCTCCGAACAACCTACGAAGAATCCCGTGGTCAAAGCGAGCAGGCAGGTGGTGGAAATCAGGTTTCGCATTCTCAAAGTCCTTTCAACACAACTCAAAACAAGGTGACCGGGATTCCTCTGTGACCGACATTGATCGACGATGGCACCCCGGCCCGAATCTCTGTCTCTTACAATTCAGTTCAACCCACAGCACGTATGAGGAATGTCCGAAGCGACATCACTTGAGGGCGCGGATAAAGTCGTCAAGTTCTTTCTCAGCCCGGTCTTTGGCGTAGCCGTACTTCTGCTGGAGCAGACCTGCAAGCTGGTCCCGCTTACCGGCGACGACAGTCAAGTCGTCATCCGTAAGCTTTCCCCACTTTTCCCTGATCTGGCCCTGGAGCTGTTTCCAGCCTCCCTCGATCTGATCCCAGTTCATGATTTTCTCCTTCTCTCATTGTCAAATCGTGTTACCGACTCACAGGGGAAACACCCCAAATCTGTTTGCAAATTTGACCAGCGGTTAATGAGCTGCTGCGCCCAACATCGTCGCGCCGACTGCGGTTGACTCCGTTTCCGGCGTCATGGAACACTCTCCGGGAGGGCACGATTGGTGATCGCAGATCAGTACAGGCAGCCGCGCCTGAAACAATGTTTTCGACTCAACAAGGCTTGTGACCACGAAGCTCGCCCCCGCCATTTCGAGCTGCTGACGGTCATGGGCACGGCTTCGCTTGGGTCCGAAACGCCCGACCACAATTGGCACATTGGGTGCCGCTGCGTGCAGTCGCTTACACAGATACTTTGCGTGACCCATCCCCCCCGGGGGGGTCGACGCAATGTAAATCATGGCTGGTGCCGAACCCCTGACTTCCGCAGCCAGCTCTGACGAAAGGGTTTCAAGCGATTGGATCTGCACGTCGAAGTGCAGAGGATCCAGCAGACGCTCTAGCATCGTCAGAACCACAACATCGGACTCGTTCGCACCTGGACACGCCAGGATGCGTGCGCGAGGGGCCGACAGGGCTGACTCCCTCTGCAGTTCCGACTCTTCTTCGGATTCCTCCTTATTTACCACACACAGGGGCACTTCATTGAGGCACTCCCGCATCGTGGTATGAATGGCTTCCTGTTCTTCCTCGTCCAGGAATCCCCGCTGGACGTCGCGGTTGGAGTAGACCAGAGCAGGAACAAATAATTGGTCATAAATTTCATCAGGGACGGAATCGGCGTCTTTCATCCGCTTTTCGATCAGTTTTTTGGCTTCGTGCTCATCCCCAAGCATCAGTCGCTGGTAAAGGCTCTGGTCGGCGGAGAGAGCCGGTTTATCACCCAGCAACAGATAGAGAAATCGTAGTGATTCGACGTTTTTACCGAGTACAACCAGGCAAACGGCGAAGGGTGCAGAGAGGACCAGTCCAACCGGGCCCCACAGGAACAACCAGAACGCCGCCGAAATGATCATCGCCGTGGCAGACACTCCAATGGTGTGTCCGAACAACAACGGCTCCACCACATTATTGGAGATCAGCTCAATCACCAGGACGAAAGCCAGCACCGACATGGGTTGCCAAAGCCCGTCTGACATCGCGAAACTCATCGCGATGGGGAAGATCGCGCCCACCCAAGGTCCGATATAAGGAATGAAGCGGAGTGCCGCGGCCAGAAATCCCCAGAGGATGGCGTAGGGAACCCCCAGCAGCAGCAACCCGATCGTCAGCACAACCCCAAATCCCCCGTTGACCAGCGCGACCATTCCCAGATAGCGGCTGACACGGTCGGTAATATCTTCGACCGCTTTACTGGTCCCTGCCAGTCGCGCCCGACCCGCCAGCAGAACAATGCGATCCCGTAGGTCTTCACGCTCAATCAGGAAGAACATCAGCAGGACGAAGGCGAAGGCGAGCGTCGCTAAGGTTTCGAATGCAGAACCGAGGTATTCCGTGTAGTTGAACCACGACTCGCCACCGGGAGTCACGACAACGGGCCCCGGCGCTCCCTCTTGTTCAGACGTAGGGACGGTTTTTTTTCCATTCGCGGGAAGTTGCAGTTCCTCGCTGATCTCCTGGATCATTTCAGCAATATGTTCTCGTGTCGGCCCTGAACCAAATTCTTTGAGAGCCCTGACTTTCGCTTTTATTCTTTCCGTATTCCGAGGAAGTTCCTCCAGCATCCCCGTCACCTGTGTCGTCAACAGCCAGCCGATGCCAAAGAGAATCACGCCCGCGATTCCTGCAGCGATTACCACTGAAGCGATTCGATGAATTCCCCGTCGGTTCAGTGCCGTCACGATGGGATTCAGCAGGAACGTCAACAGCACCGCCAGAGCGATCGGAATCAGGACAGGGCGTCCCCATTGCAAAGCCATTACGACGATACATGTCACCACAGCCCCTGTGAGGACAACAGTCGCCCGTTGAATGGTCGGAACGGAACGGGAATTGGACACGGTAAGCGATCCCTCAATCAAGCACGAATATCGCCAGGACGAAAAACAGATTCGAGAAGGGGAGCAACGCCGCTAATGAAGGCTTCCCTGCAGAGTGACAAAAAACCGGAGCGAACGGCGGCGCATTCAAACGTGCGAAGAGCACACGTCTTACGAAAGATGCGAAGTACGACTTTTCACCGAAAAACCGTACTTCGTGCCTTTATGAGTCGGGGCGACAGTTCTGTCGGATGGCAGACCACGAGCTGTGATGACTGCAGCGGGAAGATGTCCCCGATGGCTGAGTGAGGCGACCTAACCTGCACCTCGCTCCGAAGAACGGAGAGAGGGCAAGGTTAGCAGGATACTGGTAGCAGCGTCCTGAGCTGGTCGGTCGCTAGACCGGCGGTACCCGTCGTCCTGTCAAAAGTGAGAACAGGAAGAGAACGAGGAACACGACGAACAACACTCTTGCAATCCATGCGGCATCTCCCGCAATTCCACCAAATCCTAAAGCCCCTGCGATCAATGCGACAATTAAAAATGTCAGCGCCCAGTTTAACATGGTAGTCCCCGCCAGAAGGTGAAGTTGAGAGATGCCGAACATGACATCAAACTGAAGTTGCAAGCTGGATTGATCTCGCTGGATCTCTGCGGAAATCTCCCGCTCTCCTAAGCCTGGTCAGCAATTTGACCAGCAGAACCAACGTGCCTAAAGCGGCTTGCTTCTGCCTTCATCCGATTGCAAACAGGATGCCAAGACTAAAAACCGCCACTCGGAATTTGCGACGGGAGGGCCGTCCGGAGTTCATCAGGCAAGGTCCGTACGCCTGTAAATCAGGCCTTTCTGAGCTACTGATTGGATTACCATACTTTCTCCCGGAAACTCTGAGAATGAGCGGTTTCGTTCCACGCTGATTCTGGGACGTACAAACTTCAGTGACTCTACCGCACCAGTTCCTGTTCCCCTCGACCAAATAAGTTGGGCCGCTATACGTAGCTGATCGTACGAGATAGTGATTTCTCTCGTAACACGAATAACGCAGATTCCCGCCCACTAAGATACCGCGGTAGAGTTCCCAGCTTGCCTCATCACGATTGCGGAACGTCCGCTCCGTGATGAGGAATCCGCGGTTGCCGCGAATTCGCGCCGTTCGGTGCGGCGGCGTCAACGAGAGGTTCCCCAACAGTCACCACCCCCCATCCGCTTCCAACAAGCGACTTCCCTTGTAAGGGGATGCCAGGGCAGGGGAGTCAAATCAACCCGAAGAGGGGAATTCTGCGTGCTACGGTTGGTGACCCATTACTTACCAATCCATCCTTTTGGGGGACCAAGCCAAAGTAGGGACGCTCATAGAGAACTGGTATAGCGGCCCGACTAACGGACGAACGGACTGGTGCATCACCACACAGCCCAACCGGAACTCTTCCTGAATGTTTCGAAAGGTCCGAATGCCCTCCGCAGCCGTGTTGCGGGTCGTCACAAGTCCCGTTGGCGCAATCACCTCTCTTGCCGCTGATCAGCGACGTTCGCCAGATCTTTGACCCGGGCCATGTCGGATAAAGGGGTGCCAGTCCCTACCTTCTCAAGTCTCTGGCACGCCTTCTGCTTAATGATCACTTCGGAATGAAGCAGTCCCTTATCGCGTGACCGCTGCCTTCTTTCCACCTACATCGAAAGTGGACAAGCAACGCTGACGCTCGAAGCTCGATTAGCTGAGGCCAGACAGCAAGGCCCGTTTCTCCTCCGCATTGTCGGGGTATCGGGAAACCTGGCGGTGCCGATTCGACAAGATTGACTTTGAGATCCTCGCTCCGTGTCGGGTCGGTACTCGACAGATGGACTTGGGTAAGACCTCTGTGAAGGAACATTGACCATGACAGCCACGACCCATCAAACCGCAGTGATCGGTGTTTTTCGTAATCACGCCGATGCCAACAATTGCTACCTGGACCTGCTCCGTCGAGGGTTTAAGTCCAGCGACATCAATCTGATGATGTCCGATGAGACTCGAACTCAGGTCTTCTCGGGTGGAGAGGAACCGGACGAAGAGATCGAGGCCCGCGTCGAATCGATGGACAATGAAGGTCCTAATGTGGCTGCAGTCGCCATCTGCACTCAGCGGAAAACCAAACAGGCAACACAGACCCTCTCGCCCGAAGGGATGGGCCTGGGTGGCAGTATCGGCACGATTGCGGGTGCGACACTCGCCGCACTGGCCGCCGCAGGAACCACCGTCGTTATTCCCGGCCTTAGCCTCGTCGTGGCCGGCCCCCTCATGGCTGCCTTCGCTGGCGGTGGTGCCGGGGCTTTAGCGGGTGGAATCATCGGCGGGTTGGCCGGTATCGGAGTTCCCGCCCCTGTTGCAGAGGACTATCGCCAGGCCTTGTTCGATGGGGGCGCCGTGATCAGTGTGCAAACCCGTCCTGAAGACGGGGATGAAGTTGTTGATCTGATGACTCTCAACGCCGGGGAACATGTGACTCGCACCGAGTGGTAAGCGGGCGAGAACATCTCCCAGAGCGATCCGACGTGCAAAATTGCGGATCGAATCAGGCCGCAATCTTGCTACCCTGATGACGCATCTACGAGTAACCCAACGCCCGTCGCGTGACGGAAGCGGGCTCTTTCAAAGGAGGAAAATCATGTCGATATCCACAGTCAACGCGGAAAGGCCCGAAGTGCCGACCCGTTCGCTCGAGCGAGGTCGTGAGCAGTTTCAGGATCGATCCCATGAAAGATCACTTGAGCGAAGTATTGAGCGTGAGCCACAGCCCAATTCCTGGAAGGTTGTTGCTGCTGGTTCGGTCGTCCCACTGGGACTCGCCGTTGCCGCCGCGGTGACGACATCGCTTACCAATCACGAGCGAGTCGCGATGACTGCCTGGATTGCGGTCGCAGTGGTTGGCTCCGCCTCCGTCATCTCCAGCGCCGTGGCGTCCAGCCGACGGTCAGTCAATGTCGATCGGCAGGACTCAGGGGCAAAGGCCCGTGGCCTGAACGTGGGCAACCGCGATGACCGCGGCATGCCCTCTGGCAACATCGACCGATAGCCTCGTATTTGCATGGTCTACGTCAGGATCTCGTGCAGTCGAAAAAAGGAAGAGGCGTGGATGGCTGTCCGCGCCTCGCGCTGCTGAATGACGTGACGAGTGCCGAATTAAATTCAGCGAAATGCTTCTATGGCCTTCTGTCACTGATGTCCGAGTCAGCAGGATGCCATGTCATTGCAACAATGCTGTCTGCCCCAGTGGGACAAGCCAACGACTGACCTCCACGTCAGCAGTCTCTTTGCGTGAGATCACTTCTTTTCTCACGCGCATTCTCGGTGCGATCGTCGAGAATGCGCTCATGGATTGATCCCATTCCTCAATCACCTTACTTACAAATCGTCCCAATCTTCCGGAGAACCTTCATGTCTGAAAGCGGGCCAACTCATCAATCACCGTCCCCCATGGGCGCCACCGTGGAGAATGATGGAGTGACATTTCGTGTCTGGGCACCTCACGCTCAACAGGTTTCTGTCGTCGGCACATTCAATGACTGGAACGGAGAGGCGAACCCACTCGTCCGAGATGAAGCAGATCACTGGTCGACGAAAGTTGCGAATGCCAAGTTCGGCGATGAGTATCGTTTTCGAATCATTAACGGAGACCAGGAACTTCTCCGCATTGACCCTTATGCCCGGGAAGTGACGAACTCCATCGGCAACGGTGTGATCTCGGACAGGAGCTTCGACTGGGAAGGTGATGCCTTTGTCATGCCCCCACGTAATGAACTCGTCATCTATGAAATGCATATCGGGACTTATAACCCCACCACCCCCGATCACCCGGGTGGCTTCGAAGAAGCGATCGAAAAATTTGATCATCTCGTGCAGCTTGGTGTGAACGCCATCGAAGTCATGCCGACTGCAGAATTCGCGGGGGACTACTCGTGGGGCTACAACCCGGCACACATTTTCGCCGTCGAAACAACTTACGGCGGCCCACGAGCGCTCAAGCAATTCGTGAAAGAAGCACATCGCCGCGGCATCGCCGTCATCCTGGATGTTGTCTACAACCATTTTGGCCCGAGTGATCTGGACCTGTGGCAATTCGATGGCTGGAGTGAGAACGACGGTGGGGGTATCTACTTCTACAACGACTGGCGCGCCGAAACGCCCTGGGGACGGAATCGTCCCGATTACGGACGAAAAGAAGTCCGACGCTTCATCGAGGACAACGCCAACTTCTGGCTGGAGGATTTTCACCTCGACGGACTCCGTTACGACATGACATTGTTCATTCGAACTGTTCGGGGAGACAGCGACCCCCAGGCCGAGTTACCCGATGGCTGGAACCTGATTCAGGGGATGAACGGGGCAATCCGCGCCAAGTATCCGGCGAAACTGCTGATCGCAGAGGATCTTCAGAACAATGACTGGTTAACCAAGGATCCGGCTGAAGGAGGCGCTGGCTTTCACCTGCAATGGGATGCTCAGTTTGTCCACCCCATCCGTGCGACGGTCACGACGGTTGAGGATCAGGATCGCTCGCTCGACAGCGTCATCAGTGCCCTGCTGGCCTCCTACAATGGCGATCCCTTCCAGCGGGTGATTTACAGCGAATCCCACGACGAGGTTGCCAACGGTAAACAACGTGTCCCTTCGGAAATTGATCCCGAGGATCCGGGCAACTACTTCGCGAAAAAGCGGTCCACGCTCGCCGCAGGTCTCGTCTTCACCGCGGCAGGGGTTCCCATGCTGTTTCAGGGACAGGAATTTCTTGAGGGGGGCTGGTTTCAGGACACCGTCCCCCTCGACTGGGCGCATACCGAAGAGTACAGCGGAATTGTGCGACTTTACCGTGACCTGATCCGGCTGAGGCTGAACCAGACAGGCAAGACCCGGGGATTGTGTGGATCAGGTTGTCACGTGTTCCACTCGAATCCCGCTGACAACCTGCTGGCCTTTCACCGCTGGTACGATCATGGTCCCGGTGACGATGTCATTGTGGTGTTGAACCTCGCCAACGAGGAACGGAGTGATTATCTCCTGGGGTTCCCTGCGGAGGGGACCTGGAAACTGCGCCTGAATTCGGACTGGAAAGGTTACAGTGCGGACTTTGCTAACATCCCCAGCAGCGACGTCACTACCCAGGACGAGGCACGGGACGGTTATGAATGTTCCGCCCCGATCTCCGTCGGCCCCTATTCGATGCTGATCTTCTCACAAGACGCCTGAGGCCGACGGGATTCAATCCCGGGTCACTGGTCGCGAAATCCGGAAGTGACGTTACATCGCCACTGATTTCCGTAAGCCCGGGCCGAGAGAGCGATAGCACCAAGCAGACTACATATTCGCAAATAGTCAGTGATTATTTCAATTAGACCCGTCGATGGTCGATCAAGAGACCCTCGACGGGTCTTCGTTTATTCCGCCAGAGCAACTTCAAGGAGAGGGCTCCAAAGACTAACCTTAATACGGCGGGTTCAGTTGTAGATCGAGGTCTTCGAACGCGATCCATCAACCTTGATGAGCGTGGCCGATGGCTCTTAGCCCCCCCTCACGCTGCTCCTCACTCCCATTCGCTAGGGGACTTTCCATACTCCCGCCCGGCATCTCATTGCCCGAACAGGTATCAGGGGACGAAGGGCGAATCAGGAGAGCCTCTGGGAGCGATCCGCGCCCTGGTGGTCGAGATGAGGGGGTTACGAGGCTTGGCGCAGAGCGGGACTGAGCTGATTCGCCCTGAGTGATTCCGATACCGAGAGATGTCTCCGCAGACCTTCCTCTCGTTCGGCTGAGAGAGCAGTTCGGCGTTCTTCCTACAGCTCGAGTTCTTCATCCCCTGAGAGCTTCTTCACCCCGTTTTCCCCCTGTTTCCGAAGCGATTGGACGATCATCGTGCGAATCGTAGGGCCGCCGAGCAGGCGTCTGGGAGAGATGTTCAGCCATAGCACGATGATGCCCCCGAAAGAGCCCTTGTGAGTAATGAATTCCGTTCGGCACACATCTTGCGTTTACCTTCTGCCAAGCAATTGCCTCACCTACATCGCGACTCACTTTCACAATAAGGGGTAACTCAAATGACACCACTCGACGTCCCACTGATCATTGCCGCCGCCGAATATTCTCTGGTCTATCTGCTGTTAGGAGGGGGATTCTTCGGAGCCTTCGTGATCTATGTCATCGCCAAGATGCTCGGCCGATAGACAGAGCGGGTAGCCATTCACTTGACTCAGAAGGAGTTCGCCCGGCAGGTCTGCCTCCCGGGAGGAACTCCTCTCTCAAGAAATGCAGCGAGAGCGGCCAGAATCACCTCAGTGCATCAGCCCTGATGAGTCTGGCCGCTCTTGTTTTTTCCGTCGATGGGTTTACCTCGACGTGTAGCCCCCCGGAACGGATCCGCCACAGCCGATTTTCTCACCTCTCCTTCGTCAATCGCCAGACCCTGCGGGTCGCTTTCCCGAGCGAATACGCATGAATGCGTCAACACATCTTGACGCACCGTTTCTATTTTTTAAAATTAAGAAAACGAGCCCGACAGTACCGAGGCAAAGGACGGCATCCACGTGCGAGCGAGAGCCCCTGTTCGGCCCACGGGTCACCATGTCAGCGAGCTCAGTTGCTCTGGGAATTGAGCAATCCCCTCTTTCAATGAAAGCGGGATGTCGCTCCAGAGACGTTTGCTCGTTTCCCGCCACGAACACCTGGAATCGATGGCATTCCACTTTGTGCAGGTCCCCTCAGCACCTGTGCATCGCGTGTTGAGCACGTCAGTTCGCAGCCCTCACCCCCTGCTTCACTTGTCATTGATGAACTCGTAAAACACCAGCCAGCGAAACGTACGAACGAACCGTATATCGAAAAGAGAAACGGAGATTTGGCGAACCGCCAGCCTGATCGCGGGAGACACGCTGGAAAAGGAAGGTGCTCAGATTTTCCAGGAGCATCTTCCTTTCACTTTAAAGCCCTGACACGACACATTTTCCATAAACAACTATTGAAACAGAACTTACGCCATTCAGAAAACCCCTCAAAAGAAAGATGCTCAAGTAAGGTGCTCAGGCAAGATGCTCATTACGAAACGGCTCGAGCCCGCTCAACAATCGCCAATCGGCAAAACCGCGCCAGGGATTTCTCATCCATGGCGAAGTTCCAGTTCAGAAAATCTGCCGAATTGACACTTATCTCAGCGAAACCCTAGAATTCAGGTTTTTCACCCTTATTGTCTCTGGCCGCGTGAGCAAAATGTCTCAAAACTTCGAAGAAGCTGTTCGCAAAGCCGGTGTCTTACTCGAAGCCCTCGGGTGGATTCGCCGATTCCGCGGTCGCCACGTCGTGATCAAGCTTGGCGGCAGCGCGATGGACGAAGCGGAAGCCGTGAAGCATTTTCTGACCGACGTGATCTTCATGTCGTCGGTCGGCATGCGGCCGATTCTGGTCCATGGGGGGGGCAAAGCGATTAATGCCGCGATGTCCAAGGCGGGCATTCCGCCACGCTTTGTGCAGGGACGGCGCTATACCGACGACGAGACACTGGAGATTGTCGCCCGGGTACTCGCCGGTGAAATCTGTCAAAACCTCGTCGACGAAATTATTCGCCAGGGAGGCGACGCCCGTGCGTTGAGCTACCTGACGGTGAACTGTCTGAAAGGGAAACGCCTGACGCTTCCCGGCGAACAGGGCGAACCGATTGACCTGGGCCGTGTCGGAGAAGTGACCGACATTGATCGGGACCTGCTGCTGATGACTTGCCGTGCTGACCAGATCCCCGTGCTTCCTTCGGTGGCACTGGATGATCAGGGTGGCAAGCTGAACGTCAACGCGGATACCGCAGCGGCGGCAGTAGCCAGACTCATTCAAGCTGAAAAACTGGTGTTCTTAAGCGATGTTCCGGGCATTTACCTTGATCGAAAAGATCCGTCGACGCTGCAGTCGCATCTGACCGCCGCCCGATGTCGTGAATTGATTCGCGAAGGCATTATCGACGCCGGGATGGTTCCCAAAGTCGAAGCGGCCCTGGAAGCCCTCGAAGCGGGCGTTCAAAAAGTCCACATCATCGATGCCAGAATTCCTCACTCCGTTTTACTCGAGATTTACTCAAACGAGGGAATCGGGACCGAGATCGTCCTTTAGTTGCGAAAGCTCAGAAAACCTATGCATCCTGCTGCAACCCGTTCCAGTCAGAAAACGATCGATCAATTTGCCAAATATGTCATTCCCAACTACCGGCGTTACCCGGTCTGTCTCGTTCACGGCGAGGGAAGCTACGTCTGGGATGCGGAAGGCAAGAAGTACCTCGATCTCTTTCCCGGCTGGGGTTGCAACATCCTGGGACACAGCCCGCCAAAGGTCGTCAAAGCCATTCAGCGACAGGTCGAGCACCTGATCCACATCCCGAACACCTGGTTCACCGAAGCCCAGGGAGATTTCGCGGAATCCATCGTGACTCGCAGCTTCGGCAAAGTCTTCTTTGCCAACAGTGGCACTGAAGCGAACGAAGGGGCCATCAAGCTGGCTCGACTGCACTTCGCCAACCCGTCGGGGGGGACTCAGAAGTTCCGCGTGATCTCGTTTGAGAACGGGTTCCACGGCCGAACATTCGGCTCCGTCACGGCCACAGCCCAGCCCAAGTATCATGAAGGTCTCGGCCCTCTGCTGCCCGGCTTCCGCTACGCTCCCTACAACGATCTGGATGCCGTCAAGGCGCTGGTCGATGATGAAACCTGTGCCGTCCTGCTGGAACCCGTCCAGGGGGAAGGGGGAGTGAACATCGCCACGGAAGAGTTCCTCAAGGGACTCAGACAGCTCTGTGACGAACGGAACATGCTGCTGATCTTCGACGAAGTCCAGACCGGCATGGGCCGTACCGGACACTGGTTCGGTTATCAGCACCACGGCGTCCAGCCCGACATCATGACGCTCGCGAAAGGACTGGCGGCAGGCGTTGCCTGCGGAGCATTCGTCTGCCAGGACCACATTGCTCCCAGTCTGCGGCCCGGCATGCATGCCAGCACCTTCGGAGGCAACCCGCTCGCCATGGCTGCCGGAATCGCGACCATGCAGACAATCGAAGAAGAGGGCTTGCTCGCACATTGCCGCGAAATGTCGAACCGGTTCCACCAGCACTTCACAGAGCTGAAGGGGACATTGCCGATCATTCACGAAGTGCGATCGCGAGGCATGATGATCGGGATCGAACTCAACATTCCCGCGACTCCGGCTGTTGCCAAGTGCATGGAGCGAGGGGTCTTGATCAACGCGACTCACGATACCGTCGTCAGGCTGCTGCCCGCATTAAACATTTCGCCCGCGCAGGTGGACGAAGGGTGCAAAGTCATCACAGAGGTGCTGAAGCAGATGGCTGAAGAGGCATCCACGTCTCGCAGCTCTGAGTAGTGACACTCTACCTCCGGGTGTCGCCTCAGCGCCGGCCATGTTTGTCGCGACGATCGCACTCTCGTCGCCTGATTCAGACCGTTATTGATGGAACTATTGATTTGACGTAGTTCGTTTAACACGATCCGCAGTGCCTTTGCGACGCCAGGAACTAATACTGCCAAACGGCTTGGAAAACAACTTGTCATGCGTCATTTGAACTCACTCATGGACCTGATGCCTTCCGACGTGGAAAGCATCTTCGAACTGGTCCGCTCGTTGAAAACTCGACTGCGTGCCGGAGACCGGCCGCAGATCTTATCCGGGTATGTCATGACCCAGATCTTCGAGAAGCCGTCTCTCAGAACGAGGCTTAGCTTCGACGCAGCGATGATGCAGTTGGGTGGGGCCAGCATCTTCCTTAAAGCCGAAGACGCAGGACTGGGTGGACGTGAATCGGTCGAAGATGTCGCGCGCGTGATCGGGGGATATTCGGACGTCATCACGCTGAGAACGTTTTCCCAGCAGTTGATTGACGACTTCATCAAACATTCCGGTGTGGCCGTTATCAACGGCCTGTCGGATGAGCGTCACCCCTGTCAGGCTTTGACAGACCTCTTCACCATGCAGGAAGTCCTGGGTGATGTGCGCGGTCGAAAGTGCGTGTTCGTAGGTGACGGTAACAACGTCGCGAATTCACTGGCGATTGCTGCCGCCCTGTGCGGAATGAACTTCACTGTCTGCGCTCCCGAGAGTCACCGTTTGGAAGCAGGCCTGTTGAAAGAACTGGTCGACAAGATTCCTGCAGCGAATGTCGTCCAGACCGACTGCTTTGAATCAGCCCTGAAAGACGCCGACATCGTCTACACCGATGTCTGGACCAGCATGGGACAAGAAGACGAAGCGGAAGAACGGCAGAAAATCTTTGGCGGGTATCAGGTCAATCAGAACCTGATGAAGCTCGCCCCCAAGAGCTGCTACTTCATGCATTGCCTGCCTGCCAAGCGGGGCCTGGAAGTAACGGATGAGGTGATCGACAGCAAACAGAGCATCGTCTTCCAGCAGGCCGAAAATCGGATGCATCTGGCCAAAGGATTGATGCTCTGGGTGCTGGAGAAGTCACTCTGACCGCATTGGGTCACTCACCTGATTGACGACGCCACGCCAGGAAGATCTCAGAACAGTGTCAACAACCGGGACACCAGCATCGACAAATCATGCCCCTGCGAGAGACGGATATCGAATTCCCGGCAGGACGGTCCGGGGTGAATTGAGTCGAACAGTTATTGCAGTGACCACGTTGGCCTCGCAGCATGGTCGAATAGAAGATCTTCGCGTTTTTGTGGATCGGCTGAATACATGGATGCAGTTTCACCAATCGATCTCTCGGCACCACCCTCTCAACATTCGCGAATGCGACGGTGGAGGATCGCAATCGCCTACGCCATCGCCGCGGTCTGTGCCCTGGCAATCGACCTCCCGGTCACGGCGTACTTCAAGAAAGGGGTTCCGAGGTTCCTGGGCGAGTTCTTTGAGAACTGCGAAGTCTTTGGCAATGGGTACGGCGTCGCCATGATCCTGATCGCAGTCGTCGTTCTGGATCGTACCGCGTGGAAAGTGACTCCACTCCTCATTGCGGGGTCTCTGGGTTCGGGCCTGATCAGCAACATTCTCAAGCTGACGTTGGGCCGAACGCGCCCCCGTCAATTCGATTTCTCGATGACATCCGTGTGGGACACCTTCCAGCGTATGGACGGGTCACAAAGCATGCCTTCATCACATACGGCCACTGCCGTCGGACTCGCCGTCGTGCTCTCGGCACTGTATCCACGCGGCCGCTGGTACTTTGCCATCCTGGCGGCCCTGGTCGGCATGCAGCGAATCGTCACCCTGTCTCATTACCCAAGCGATGTTTTTGGTGGTGCCGCCGTGGGCAGCCTGATCGGGATGTGGGCCGTCGCACGGATGTACTTCGATGAAAAGAAAGCCCGGGGCGAATCGCCGGTCGTGCCAACCCCGACGCCGCCCACAACAGAACCGACTGCCTGAGGTTCAGGGCCATGGTCCTGACGCCGGTTTCATCCCTTCAAGCCTGGTGAACCCCGATCAGTGACCATCGGTGTCGAAGCCCAGATAGTCGGTCAGGCTATGAACCTGAGAGAGCTGACTGCGGGCACGGAGGATCCGATCGGCCGCCCGGTGTCGTGACGTCACATTGAACTGAGGGATGAGGCCGCCAAGGAAGATCAACGCGGTCAGAGTGACGACCGCGAACCGCTCGCGACGACCGATCCCTAACGACACTAGTGACTGGTGACGCGTTCCTGTGAACAGCCGGAAATAGGCATGAACAACCGCGATCCCGTTGAGTGTCGCGGCCACAACAACGGCGACACCGATATACGGGAAGTCCTCGACGGCACCATCGACCAGCATCTCTGTCCCCACGAACCCAAAGGTCCCCGGGAAACCGACACTGGCCAAACCAGTGACCATGAAGAGCACGGCCAGGGCGGGAGTATGATCATAGAGCCCTTGAAACTCATTCAGCGAAAGTCGACCTCGCCGCGCCTCCAGCGCCCGCAACGTCAATCCGAACCCTCCCAGCGAGATGCTCAGCGCCATCCAGACGCACAACGCACCCGTCAGGCTGATTGGCGTCACGGCCTCTAACCCCACCAGCACCAGGGCGGAATGGCTGAGAAAGAGATAACAGAAGAATCGCCGGGTATCCGTCTGAACCAGGGCAATGCCCGACGCGTAGACCGCAGTTAAAAGCGACAAGACGCCAATGGTCCGCAAGACCCAGTCAGGAGCGATGGGCAGAACCAGACGAATCGTGGCGTACGCACCGACCAGCGGCATCGCCACCAGCAGAGCCGTCCCGAAAGTCGCTCGCTCGAAGAGGTCACTCATCCAGCAATGAAAGGGGGCGATCCCACTCCGAATGAACACGGCAATCAACAGCGGCACGATCGCCCACAGGGAATGGACCTGCTTCTCACGACCTTCGTACTCGACAGCGGCCTGACCAACGACCAGCAGAATAATGAACAGGGCCATGTGCAGCACATAGACTCGCGTACTTTGGCCCCGGGAGCGCAATTCGAGATACGGCTGAATCGTGCCAACTGCAAGCAGACCGGTAATCAGCCAGGGGTCCTCACAAGCGAATGTCGCGAGGACTATGGCTTCCGATGCCAGTGTCCAGGCAAAGCTGAATCGACGAATCTTGGTACGGAGTGTGGTCAGCGAAACCAGAAAATAGAGCAACGCAACGAGCGACAGCAGTGGAGAACTGAGCGGGTCAATCACGAAGATTTCCCGACCCACGAGTTTAGTTAATGGATTCCAGTAGTCCTGAGCGTCACTAGGCCTGGCGTTGTAGGGGTTGACGAACTCATAGTCGATCCAGGCCCCCGTGGTGGTGATCAGTACAAGTGTCGTGAAGAACAAGGAGTACCGACTGGCAACAAACTGATCGCGAACCAGCGCGACCCAGAAAGCACCGAACAGAGCGATGAAGACGGATGCTTCCATCCAGGGAAAGTGAAGTTCGCTCATTGCAGCTCCTCCAGTAAGGCAGAAGCCTCTTCAGGAGTGGTTTCAGGATGGGGCTTTCCGGAAAGGAAGCACGTCCAGCGGCGTTCAAGTTGATCGCATTTGCGGAGTGCCGACAAAAATGGCCGGACGACATAGTCCTGCAGGTAAGCGTCCATGTACCCACGTTCCAGAGCAACCCGGTAATACCAGACGCGCGACTTTTCGGGAGCCCGTCTCAGCCATGCCACTGAAAACTGAGGCAGTCGTCCCCCGATGGCGTCTTCCATTGACCTATAGTCATGTAATAGCGTCGGTGCCCTCAGAAATTGCAGCGTTCTCAGACAACCATGCCCGAGAATATGAACCAGAGCGACATACTGAAAGCCACACCCGATCTCGGCAAAAATCAGGCCGACTTGTGACATCGAAGCAAACGAAAGAGCGCTCTTGATGTCGGTCTGCACCGTTCCCGCGAACGTGCCAAAGATCGCCGTTGCCAGCCCGACGACGATGATCAATATCTGGAGAGCGGGGGACCGGGCGATGATCGGGCTGAAACGGAGCAGCAGGAATGCCCCCAGATGAACGGAAAGCGCCCCGTAGAAGATGGCACTGGACGGAGTTGGACCCTCCATCGCTCGGGGAAGCCAACCGGAAAAAGGGACCATCGCCGACTTGCCCATCGCTGCCACCAGCAGCAGCACCCCCACAAAGAAGGCCTGCCGGGGTTCGAGAAACGTCGTTGCTTCCGGCCATTGTCCCGAAAGGAAGTGATCGAAGTTGCCTTCCCCTTTCATGTGGTGCAAAGCCACCGCAGCCAGCAGCAAAGCGGCATCCGAAACACGATAGACGATCCAGACATGCAGACCGTTGGTCGACGGAGCAGGCCGCTCATGAAAAAAAGCGACGAGCAATGCCGATGACAGACCGACAAGTTCCCATCCCGTGAAAAGGGTCTCAATCGTTCCTGCCAATGACGTGGTAACCATGCCCACGACGAAAAGTGACAGCAGGGTGAAGAACCGGTTGAAGCCCTTCTCGCGATGCATGTACCGATTGGCAAACGCGCCGATGGTACCGCACAGCACGAACGTCAGTATCACAAACGGCACAGACAGGCGATCGAACTCAAATTTGAAGACGAAGTGGTACTTCTTATGGAGGTCGTGATTCTCAACGTTCACCCAACTGCCGATCTCGATCGGCACCTGAGTGTCACTCCAGACGAGCATCAGGACCAGAATGGACACCGCAGCCAGCAAGCCGGTGACGATTCCCGTCTGCACACAGCGTGCGATAACCCGTTCACTCAAGGGTCGATCACGCAGCAGCGACGCCACAGCCAGCACGGCGAACAGGATCGCGGGGGCACCCACAACCAGTAAGCCCAGAATGTTAAACACAAGCTGCCGCACAGCGCTGGCTGCTGGATCAATTTCCGCTTGCGACTCAACGACGGACGCAGCAAGCAGTCCCATCGTGTGAAAAGCCATCAACATGTTATCAGTCTATTCTTGCAGACACCGAACTCATCCCCACCACCACACTGACTCGTCCGAGGCTCATGTGCAAATCTGGGCAAATCCCAGATGTTCCCGCCATCCTCGGTACCAGTCAGCCGATGTCATCGCCTGGGGAAGATCGGTATTGGTGGGCTGGTATCGGTGGAACTCGTCCTCACGAAAGACAAGGATCTGATTCGAATCGGGGTCGAGCAGTGCCAGTTGTACCCAGCCATTCTGAATGATATTCCGAACGGTTTCGCTGCGTTCCATGATGCGTCGGATTCCGTCCGGGGTCGTCTCGATAATCATCAGCAGACGGACCGGCTCATGGATCTCAACCCCCTGCCACGGGAGTCCCGGCCGCAAGTCACTCAGAGCACCATCCATGACGCCGAGCAGCGAAGTCACATTATGAGGCAGCTTCGTGCCACTGCCCCAACCGGCGGGGTCAATGTACGAAAAGAAGTACTGGAGGTTGATCCCCGAACAGACAGGAACCACGGCCCCGAGAATTCGGGCCAGAATCGAGCAGTCGGCATCATCCTCGTGCGGTTCATACGACTGCAGGAAGCAGCGTCGATCCAGATACAAACCACGTACACGTGCACGTCGTCCGACAAAGCAGATCGCGTTCGATGCGTTCCCGAATTCCGGTCGAGTCTGTGCCAGGTCCTGAGATCGCCCCTCCACGTGGCGCCGTGCGGCAGCGAAGGTCAAATCCAGCGGCGCCGACTGGAACCGGCGACAACGTTCGTGTGCGTTACGTTCGCAGGCCAGCTCAAGAGCCTGCTCCGCTTCCGCCAGATCAGCACGATGAGAATCGGGAAGCTGGTGGACATCATAGAAGGTGACAGAATCGGTGCAGGTATTATGCAGGCCCCCCAGAAAGTGAACGTCTTCCGGAATGGGCAATCCCCGCTCTCGCAGGATCGTCCGCACTCGTTTGTCATTCAACATCGCCGCCAGGGCGCGCGCATTCGGCGACCCGGCTCCGCCGCAACAGGCCCCACAGTCGTAGCAGGACTTATGAGGGTTGTTGAGGCAGAAAGAGCCATGCCCCATGAACAGCACAAGTCGGGCAAATCCCGATGTCAGTCCGATATCCCGCAAGAGGCGTTCACCAATGTTAGCCATTTCCTCGATGTTGAAGCCGATTCCTTCGGGAGTGGGACCGGGTTTCGCCCCCTTCCGCTCCAGATGCAGCCGTGTCATCCGGGGCGGTTCGACGAACTTCCCTGCGTGGCGTCGTATACGAGCAGTCAAGCGAGGAAACAGCACTCGTGCCACCAGAGGGATCGAGGCCAGGACACCCAGACTTGCCGTCAGCAAAGCTCCCCCGGTCACACTGCGACTGCGAACGTGGACATTGTGCGACGCAGCGCCAATCGCGCGGCGGGTTTTCGCCCGTCGCTGATGCTGGTCCTCGAGCGCCGCATCGACCTCTTCTGTAATCCAGTGCTGGGGCCGGATCACAATCGGACACAGAGCGGTGAAATGGGCGTCTGTGACTCCCTTGTAGTACATGGGAACTCCGAAGAAACCCGCCGCCCCAAAAGTTTCGACCCGGGGCATCACTTCTTCGAGATGACGGCGGAACGATTCTTCGCGAGCGTCCAGACAGAAGACCGCCTGAAACTTCGGCGCTTCGACCCGGGAACAGGTGCGCTGCGTGTGCACCGACATCGCATCCAGCGTCTGAGCGCGCATGTGCCGTTCAAACGCCTGATGGAAGATCCGACGTCGTTCCATGCTGGTGAATGTCTCGATCTCGTGGATCAGATCGGACCAGTCTGCAGGAGTCAGCCGGAACAACTTCGCGGGAGACCAGCCCAGGACCTGAGCAAGCTGAAACACCAGGAATGCCCGCTGCTCGATACTGGAGAGCGACAACTTCGACAACTTCGCTCCCGCTGATTCGCGGAGCTGACCGAGCGGCCCCGAATATTGAAGGTACTCCCGGGCGGCAAAGCGGAGGGCAATCCTCTCGAGAATCAGCCGGACAGCCAGAAACTCGATCAAGCTTCCTGGCGGGGCAGAAATCGCCTGCCGGTCTGGCCGGGCTTCCAACTGCCAGATCAACCCGGTCCAGCCCCGCAATGCCAGCAGACTGGCCGTGATGAAATCTTCCCACTCCTCGTGCTTTACGCCAAGGATTTCGAGAGACTCAACCACACTTTGCAGAGGGTCCTGTCCGGAAGCTTTGATCTGTGACAATTCGGGAGCAAGTTCGGCCATCCACCGATCGGGGGGACCGGACGATTGGGAATACAGGTCCAGAAACGAATGAAAAAATCCCTGCTCGCGATAAGGCAATGACCAGTTGGCGAACCCCTGATCAGTGAAAGCCGCACAGAATCGAATCAACACGGGATGAACCAGACTGTCCGTGTCAAAACTCGTTGCTGCCCGCAGAACATCCCGGTGTCGAACAAATGGAACGCGCGACTCGACATAAGGAGGAACATTGTGCATCCCGTTTCGACAGACGCGCCACAATGCCTGCAGTGCGAATGCCTGCCACGTTGCCGGGGTCCATCGTTCGATCGACGATTTCCCGAAACGTTCGATCAACTCATCCAGAGGAAGAGGGACGTATCCGGACGCAGGGCGAGAGACTTTCGCAGTTCGCCCTGCACTGATCCGCAGATCCCGCATGACCCAGTGCTTGGTCTCGATCAGAAATCGGTCGCGAACAGATGTGGGAGCATCGGAGCGGATCTGTGTCAGTGCATCGGTTTCCGCGACGAACCACTTCAGTTCTTCGGTCGGACCAGTTCGCAGCGGGTACTGCAGCATCGCCAGCCGCAGTTGGTGCCGCGTCGTGATCGTCGCGATGGCGATGTCCGACTGTTCCTTAAGATCGCGTTTCAGTGCAAGAGCCAGGTCGTCGAGATGGATTCGGTCCTGGGTCAGCTTTTCACGATAAATGTCTTCAGACAGGTAAGGTTGACAGCCGAAAAGTCGGGCCCCCTTTTGAACACCTTCGTCGAAAGGAAGATCTTCCAGAGCCTGCAGCGTATTGAAGAAGACGAACGCGGTAATCGGCCCCTGCGCAGGAAGTAACGAAGCCGCCCTTTGAATGACGCTTTTCAGCTCGGTGGCCTTGGCTGAAGCATTGTCGGAATCAATCGGAGAGGCGGTCTGCTCTAAAGTGTGTGGCACGTGAACCTGATCATTCGGTTAACGGACAAAAATGTCTACAATTCGAAGTTCAAATATAACCATCACCGGGAATCGGTGAAGGCGAGGCTGACTTACAACCCCGTCAGGTGACTGCGATGGAGTACTCTAAATCTCCAGATTCTGCTGAGATCTGGGCATCTTACGCCGCAGCGGGTGATATAATTGCCGACGAATCTCACTCTAAACCGTTTTCGACATGCTGAACAGGTTCTGTCAACCCCCTGCTGGTTTGGGATGAGTTTTCGCGGAGAAGGGGAGAGTTCCTCTGATGCCGCGGTGGTCCTTTGTCTTAGTCAAGGATTGAATCATGCGAGTCTTGGTGATCGAGGATGATTTGGCGATCGGTCGGGCACTGGCAAAGGGATTCACCGAAGCTGGGTTCCAGTGCGACTGGATGCAGGATGGCGAAACCGGTTTCGCCGCTGCCCGCTCTCAGCAGGCGGACGCCATTGTTCTGGATCAGATGCTGCCGAGAATGAACGGGCTGGATCTGCTGCGGGAGATTCGCGCCGCCGGAGTGATGACGCCTGTCGTTCTCTTGACGGCAATGGGTTCCGTCCAGGACCGGATCACCGGTCTCAATACGGGCGCCGACGACTACATTCCCAAGCCATTCGATTTCGCGGAACTGCTCGCTCGACTCAACGCCGTCGTGCGACGGACCAGCGTCCGTCCCACTCCGCTGCTGGTGGTCAACGACCTCACACTCGACCTCACCACTCGCCGCGTTTCCCGCGCTGGCGGCGATATCGACCTGACCCCCATCGAATTCAGCCTGCTCGAACTGCTGATGCGGTACGCAGGGCAGGTCGTTACGCGAAAGATGCTGTGCGAACACGTCTGGGGCTTCAATTGGGACGGAACCACGAACGTGATTGAAGTGCACGTCAATCGGCTGCGCGGGAAACTCGATCAGGGCCGGTCCGACTCCTTGATCAAGACAATCCGTGGACGTGGCTACAGCGTGGCTGCGGAAGAAGCGGCGACGGTCACCCCGTAGCCCGGCAACTGGCTTGGCCAGGCGGCGCCTACTGAGCGAAGGTCGTTCATTACCTTAACACGTGTGGGCTGAAAGCGACGTTTGTGAAAATAGCAAATCGAGATGCTTATGACCTGATCGCCTTATGGCATCGATTCCGCGACTTTTCGCGATCGCTTCGTTTCCGCCTGACCATGTGGAACACGTTTGTCGTGTTCGTCACGGTGTTCATCGCACTATTCGCCGTCCGTGAAGGGCTGCGATATTACCTGCTTCTGGAAACGGATGCCGTTCTCGATGATGAAGTCAAAGAGATCCTGCTGACCGTCGAGAAGTTTTATCCCGAGCGGGAACAAGTTCTCGCCATGCTGAATGGGAAGGACGAAGCCCACCTCGACAGAAAGTGGCATATCCGGTGGATCGACGAAGACGGGGTGACGACGATCTGGAAAAGTAAACTCGCCCCCGATATGCCCCTGTCGAAGTTTCTCGGAGCGAAGAAAGGTTACTCGATCTGGGGCTCGGACGTGCACCGGTCGATCGAACGGGAACTGGACCGACCGAACATTCCCCGCTATCGAATTCGTGTTGGCACTACGATGAAGTTTGTCAGCGACGACGTTGATCGTTTGACGGGAATCCTCGCGCCCGTCGGACTGGCAATCCTGGTGATCGCCCCCCTGGGAGGATTCTTTCTGGCAGAACAGGCGATCGAGCCACTTCAGCGTCTGATTCAGACGACCGAACGCCTTCGCCCCAGTCATCTGGACGAGCGACTTGAACTGCGTGGGGTGGGGGATGAACTGGACCAACTCGCAGGAAAGATCAATAAATTCCTCGACCAGATCGCCGACCATCTCAAGAAAAACCGCGAGTTCGTCGCGAACGCCGCGCACGATCTCCGTTCCCCTTTGGCCGCCATCCAAAGTCTCGTCGAAGTGACACTTGAGAAGCCGCGAACGGATGAGGAATACGTTGAACTGCTCTACCAGACCACAGACGAAGTACGCCACCTCGCCCAGGTCGTAAATCAACTTCTGATGCTGGCCGAAACAGAGGCTCCTGAAGCAGAAACGCCTCGGCAAGCGGTTCGGCTGTCAGAGATTATCACCCGGATCATCGAAATGTTCGATCCCGTTGCTGAAGAAGCGGGAGTGAAAATCGTCTTTGAGCCCCGTAATGATGTGCAGGTGCTCGGGCAATCACGGCAATTGAGACAGGTCGTCACGAACCTGGTCGATAACGCCATCAAGTTCTCCAAATCCGGCGGAACAGTGACCGTCGGACTCGAATGGGAACGCGAACAGGGCCTCGGCAAGATCACGGTCAAGGATACCGGAATTGGAATTCCACCCGACGCGGTCGGTCGGGTCTTCGACCGATTCTTCCAGGTGGAAAAGTCGCGCCAGCGTTTTGGAACGAATCGCGGGAACGGATTGGGCCTGAGTATTTGCGCTTCGATTGTTGCGTCATACGGAGGGACGATCACTGTCGAAAGCGAGCTCGACCGGGGAACGACGTTCACGATCCGCCTCCCGCTGGCGGAGTCCGCTTAGGCCAGACAAACCCAATCGACACGACCAATCCCGTGCACTGGCCAGGGAATGGTCAAACCCGGCCATCCCGATGTCCAAATAGCGGGTATTCACTCCCACCGAGAGAATCTGCGGCTGCTCTATACGAACGTGGCCGGAATCCGTCACATTGTGCTGAAGTCCGAGTCGGCGGGTAGCCTCTCGCCTGAGGCCGCCACGGACGAAGTTGCCAGCCACAACTCACTCCCCCTTTTTGCAAAGCTGACCAGCATCACGCTGCAAACAGAAAAGTCCCCGTCGAAGATGATGTCCACGCCCCTGAATCAAACGTCAGCCCCCGCAACGGAAGCCTCATGCAGCTTCTCCATCGGAGACCGCATTGTGCCGTCTCGCTATTTTCTGGCTCCACTGGCGGGATATACGCATCTTGCCTTTCGCCGAGCGATACGCGAGTTGGGAGGATTGGGACTGGCGACCACGGATCTGGTCCACGCAACACAACTTTGCGGAGGTCACCGTCACTCGCTGGAACTGGTCGAAACTCACGACGACGATCAACCGCTGAGCGTCCAGATTTTCGGAGGGAACGTCGACCAGTTGGCAGCCGCAGCACGATGGCTTGAGGACCATGGCTACTCGGGAATCGACATCAACATGGGCTGCCCGATGGCAAAAGTGAACGGGCAGGGGGGGGGAGCACGCCTGCTCTGCGACGCCGATCTGGCCTGTCGACTGGTGGGAAAGGTCGTGAACGCCGTCAAGCTGCCGGTCACGGTCAAGATGCGGCTGGGTTGGGACAGGGACACGATCTCATCGCCCTACCTCGCTCGCCGGTTTGAGGCGGAAGGGGTTCAGGGCATTACGATCCATGGACGGACGCGGCAGCAAGGGTTTCAGGGAAGTGTTGACCTCGACGGAATTGCTGCCACCGTGGCCGCCGTTGACCGGATTCCCATCATCGGCAATGGCGATGTCCGCAGTGTCGAAGATGCGGTCCACATGCGATGCGTTACAGGGTGCTCCGCAGTCGCCATCGGACGGGGGGCCATGCTTGACCCCTGGATCTTCCGGAAGCTGGAGGATCACGAGCAGGGCAGAGTTCCGCGGGAACCGTCGCGTGACGAACAGATCCGGTTCCTCGTTCGCCACTTCAGTCTGATGACCGAGCAACATGCCGACCGGAGCTGCTTTCTGTTCCGGAAGTTTGCCGCCTGGTACGGAGAACGTCTGGGTATCCCGGATGATCTTGAGAACCGACTTCGCAAGTTTGCGTCAGTTACCGAGTTTGACGAGATCGTCGCAGAAGTTCGCATTCGCCATGGAGAACGTCAGTCAAAAATGCCGACTGCTCTAATAAAAGTCCCAAATGGACCAGTCGAACGCTGGTAGTGCCGATAGCGAAGTTTAGAAGTAGCCACAGGAGTTGAAGGCAAGCTCTTTCCGGCTGATTCTGCCGGTCGATGAGGGGCAAACAAAGACAGATTGACCTATTTTCCCGGCGTCTGTACAACTCTCCCCCTTTGACCAGGATGGTCGAAAAAGCTCTGCAAGGATGCCCTTCGATGAGCGCCGCTGAACAATCCGTTGTCCCTTTCTCGCACCTGGAACAGTTGCGAGAAGCTCGCGCTATTCTCACGGTCGAAGGCGAAGCACTGCTCGAGCTGTCCCGCCGGCTGGATCGTGGATTCTGCACGGCCGTCGATCTGATCTCGGGTTGTCCGGGCTGCGTGATCGTCTCGGGAGTCGGCAAGGCCGGATTGATTGGCCAGAAGATCGCCGCCACACTCTCTTCGACGGGCACACGCGCCTATTTCCTGCACCCCACCGAAGCACTGCATGGTGATCTGGGTTGCGTGGGCTGTGACGATGTCTGGCTGCTGTTCTCCAACAGTGGCGAGACCGAGGAACTGACACGACTTTTGCCGATTATTCGTGGCCAGAAACAAGCCATCATCGCGGTGACCGCCAGCGACGCCAGCACGTTGGGAACACAAGCTGACGCCACGATTTGCCTGGGGCGACTGATCGAAGCAGGGGCCCACGGTCTGGCCCCCACGACAAGTACGACTGCCATGCTCGCAGTCGGTGATGCGCTGGCGCTGGTCGTCAGTCAAAAGAAGAAATTCACGCCGAAGCAGTTCGCCGCGTTTCACCCGGGTGGCAGCCTGGGCCGGCGGCTGGCATCCGTCAAAGACGTCATGAGATCCGTCGATCAGGTCCGTGTCGCCGAAGACACAGCCACGATCCGCGAAGTCTTTGTGCACCATTCGCGTCCAGGCCGTAGAACCGGGGCAGTCATTCTGGTCGACGAATCGGGTCGTCTTTCCGGATTGTTTACGGACAGCGATCTCGCGCGACTGCTTGAACAGCGACGTGACACCCAGTTTGACCGACCGATCTCCGAAGTCATGACGGTCCGCCCATTGACGGTTGGACCGGATGCGATTCTCGAAGAAGCACTCCAACTGCTGAGTGCCAGACATGTCAGCGAACTTCCCGTGGTCGATGAGCAGGGAATTCCGCTGGGAATGATCGACATCACCGATGTGATTGGTCTTGGAAAAGATTCCAGTACCGACGGCACAAGCAAATGACAGAATCCATTCAGAAGGCGCGTTTCCCCTCGCTTTCCAACCGATCAACTGAACGCCTCGACCTGTTTCATCCAGAACTCTTTTAGAACTGTCATCCCGAACCGTGTTTCAACGCCTGCTTTTCACCGTCGCAACAGCTCTCTGCCTGACCGGGCTGAGCATGCTGTACGCTGTGATGATCAGGCCAGTGGTCGTCATTCCCGACATCCCGGAAGCGGTGGTGGAAGATGAAATCCAGAGCGAACCACACCGACCTCCAGATAACGTGCTGGTCGCGGAGACATTTATTCCTCATGCGGAATGGGCCGCCGAGTCCAAGTACATGCTCCGATCGGATCAGGCCTATTTCTACACCGAACACTGGAAACAGGTCCCGGATAACCAGAAGCAGGTCCGGTTTGAGAAGTTCGCCATCGTCTATCTGACAACCGATAAGGAAGGGAACGAACAAGCTTTTTCGATCGTCAGTGACGAAGCACTCGTCGAGTTTTCTGCCGCGTTTGACGAGCGAACGCCCAACCCGGGCCGCATCATTCGCGCGGTTCTGATCGGAGATGTCCAGATTGCCGGACCGGACGGGTTATCGGTGATTGGTCAAAACTTCATTTTCGACGAATCCGAACTGAAGCTTCAAACGTTCTACCCTGTCACCTTCCGCTATCAGTCTCATCGGGGTTCCGCATCTCGTATGACGATGGGCTTGATCCCCGGCAAAGGTCTGCCCGGTAAGGACCGCCCCCACATCTACGGTGTTGAAACCGTGCAGTTGCTGGCCAATAAAAGTCTCCCCAGTCAGTCTCTTGTTCAACTGGAACTGCAGGTCCCCCATGGGGACACGCAACGAGATGTCCTGGTCCAATGTGCTGGTGACCTGGTCTATTCGGTCGCAACAAATACGATCGTCCTGACCGAGGACGTCATCGCGTCGACGGGCCCCAAGGACCTGAACGACCGGTTGGGGTGCCACAAACTGACACTGCAGTTCACGCCGAAGAAACCCGCAGCCGACGAGGTCGTTGCGGAAGTGAAGGAACCAACGGGAGAAGAATCTCTCCCCAAAGACGAGTATCAGCAGATTGAACGTGATCTCGAATTCAGTTGGCTCGAAGCCGAAGGAAAGCCCGGCAAACAACTGATGATCATCTCGATGTCGCAGAAGGCGAAAGCCTACATGGACCGCCTGACATATAGTGCGGAATCCAAGGTGCTGCTGATGAGTTCCGGCACCTCAGGTCGCGCCGTCCGAGTGACCCAGAAGGGATCGGAGCTGAAAGTTCCTGAGATCGAAGCACAACTCGACCAGGTTCCGGGAGAACCTGTCGGTCTGGAGTCACTGATCTGCCGTGGTCCCGGAGCATTGAACTACGTCGACGAAAAAACAGGCAAGCTGGCCTTCGTCGCAACGTGGGAAAAGCAACTGAGCAAGACCACCGATCCCGACACCAGGCTCGACCTGATCCAACTGGAAGAAACGGCCCACTTCGGTATTCCCGACCACAAGTCGGGGCTGATCGAGACGGGATTAATCGCCGAACTGATCAAGATCTGGCTGGCCCCCATCAAGCTCACCGCTCCTGGTGTCGAAGATGGCCCTGCCGAAGAGACGCCCCCACCCGAGCTGAAACGAGTTCTCGCGCAGCGGGATGTCGGCCTGAAAAGCCCTCAACTTCGCATTCGTCGAACGAATGAACTGGACGTCCGTTTCGAACCCGCAGTGGCCGCAATCCCGGTCTCGTCCGCACCGAAGAATCGGACCAGTCTTGTCCCCTCATCCCTGACGACGCGGGGACGAGGACAAATCGGGTTCGCCAGCATCCCTGCAACCGCCGACGCGACCGCATTCCCGAATTCTGAAGCCAGTGAGAAATCGAGCCCGACAACCAGAAACCCATTGGCCTCCCAGGGGAGTGGTAAACCGATCTTCGTTTCGGCCGATCAGATTGCGGTCCGCGTGCGTCAGGTCGAAGGGACACAGACGCCCGAACTTGTCGCTGTTCGCTCCGAAGGGAATGTGAATATCACGCAGGAAGGGGCTCCGGGGGAAAGACCGCTGGAACTCGAA